>NZ_JBLZFY010000105.1:0-13324 GCF_050753365.1 Geminocystis sp. CENA526 | reverse complement strand
GTCATCATTAAATCAATGACTTTGTATAAATCGGTTATTTCTTTTCTGTTATAACCTTTTTCGTAAAGTAAACGGGATAGATTCCATTTCCATTGTTCCCTTTCTGATAAATTACTGGTAGTGGCTTTCGTTTTTAAATGTGCCATTACTACGATCGAAAATATATTGTTACTTTGCTCTAATTCCTCCCATGAATAATCTTGTAATTTAATGATCGAAAATTCTAGTTTTAATTTACTTTTTCCTAATCCGTATTCATAAGAATTAGGTCGCCATTTTTTGCTATCATCTCCTAGTATAGCTAAACTAATTACTGGTTTATTATACAGGTCAAAAGCTCGATAATTATAGATAAACATTCTTTGGGGAAATTGTTTATCATATTGACTTTGTACTTCTATATGAATTAATAACCACACTTCTTGATTATCTAATAACCATACCTGAAAAAGTTTATCGGCATGACGAGTTTCTGTTTCGGCAGATGCCGTAATTTGTTCTAATTCTTTATCGAGAGGAATCGGTGTTTTTTCCCAATTAATTTTACTATGAATATCGGGATAAAAGAAGATTAAAAAGGATTCAAAATAATCTCCTATCACCTCTTTCCATGATTCATCATAATTAGCAGTTATTTCTGACATTGAAATAGAGTTTATTTGATTTTATTATACAATTCTAACTTTTTTGTCATGGCTCGATCGAGCAGAGCCGCAGAAGAGCGATCGAGCTTTTGAGATTGCTTCGTTGCCTCGCAATGACAAAATAGGAGGAGTTCGTTTGAGATTGCTTCGTTGCCTCGCAATGACAGAATAGGAGGAGTTCGATTGCCAAAGTTTGCACAGTTCGATCGAACCTCAAAAAATTATTACTTTATTTGGTAACACTGATATTTAATCAATAAATGAATTAAAAACCTTGAGAATAATGTTACTATAAAAATCATAATTATCAATGTACAAATAATAATTTGAAAATGATTATGGAGTGGCAAGAATTTTCTGGTAGTTGGGTTTTAATTCCTAATAATCCTCGTGGTATTATTCATTTTTTAGGTGGTGCTTTTCTCGCTACTGCACCTAATCTTACTTATCGTTGGTTATTAGAAAATTTGGCAAAACAAGGATATATTATTATCGCTACTTCTTTTCTTAATACTTTAGATCATAAATCGATCGCAGTCAATGTTCAAAATCGTTTAGAAAATATCCTTTCTCGTTTAGAAAATCGATTCGGTATAGAATTAAGATGCCTTCCTATTTACGGTTTAGGGCATAGTATGGGCTGTAAGTTACATCTTTTAATCGGCAGTTTATTTGAGGTAGAAAGGGCTGGAAATATTTTTATTTCCTTTAATAATTATCCTTTAAAACAAGCTATTCCTTTCGCTGAAAATATCATTCCATCCCTACAAAGTAACCTTAAAAACTATTGGCAAATAGATACTAATTTAGAGTTTGAATTTACTCCCTGCCCCGAAGAAACTAAAGTTATTGTTAAAGAAAATTACCGCATTCGCCGTAATTTATTAGTTAAATTCAATAACGATTCGATCGATCAAACTACCACATTACAACCTATATTAACCAATTTATTCCCTAATATGGTTTCTACTTTAACCCTACAAGGAAATCATTTAACACCCCTAGGGCAAGATATAGACTGGCAATTAGGAGATATTTTCGACTCCATAGACATCATTGGCAAGTGGTTTAAAGATAATTTTTCGAGAGATTTATATAACCTTCATCGTGAAATTTCCCGTTGGTTAAATCCTGTTAACCTACAAATTTGAGATAACTTTATCCCAGTTCGATCGATTCAAGTCCTAACTAGGTATAATTAACAATATTAGACCTTAGTAATTATGATCAATTATGTCTTTAGCATTAACCAACGAAAACGTAGAACAAGTATTAGACGAATTACGTCCTTACCTCATGGCAGATGGTGGTAATGTGGAATTAGTAGAAATTGACGGACCTACGGTAAAATTAAGATTACAAGGTGCTTGTGGTTCTTGTCCTAGTTCTACTATGACTCTTAGAATGGGAATTGAGCGCCGTTTAAGAGAATATATCCCCGAAATTGCAGAAGTTGAACAGGTTATTTAAACAGAAGTTAGGATTTCAATAGGTTTGTAGGGGTTGAATAATATTCAACCCTTATTCAGTTATAATTAAAATACGGATTTTGTTTTCTAAGTGACATCTGAACTTGATAAAACCCTTATTTTCTTAAATATTATAGGTACAAAATATGACCGTAGAAACTTTTACAAAATCAATTACCTTAGAACAATTTTGGGAAATTTATCCCGATGGTTATGGTCGTTATGAATTATATGATGGAGTAATGGTAGAAATGCAACCCACTGGAACTCATGAACAAATTGCTGGTTTTTTAGCAGGAGAATTTTTTGCACAAATTAGAGAATTTAAAACTTCTTATATTATCCCCCGACAGGCAATTATTAAGCCTATTGATAGTGATAAATCTGGTTATTCTCCTGATGTCATTGTGGTGGATAGTGTCCAGTTAAAAAATGAACCTTTTTGGCAAAAACGATCGACTATTACTGAAGGTAAAAGCGTCAAATTAGTGGTAGAAGTCGTAAGTACAAATTGGCGTGATGATTATGGACATAAATTAGTCGATTATGAAGCGTTAGGCATTGAAGAATATTGGATTGTGGATTATTTAGGATTAGGAGGAAAACGATATATTGGTGAAGAAAAACTGCCGACTATCTCTCTTTATATTTTAGTGGATGGTGAATATAATTTACAACAATTTCGAGATGATAAATTAATTGTTTCTCCTACTTTTCCCGACTTAAAATTAACGGCTAATCAAATTTTTTCTGTTATTAACTGAAATGGTTAATTTTTCCATTCCTAATCAAGTATTGTTTAACTGGTATCAAACAGCTAAAAAAGATTCGATCGAACATAATATTCCTTTATTTGAATTAGAATATTTTTTAACAGAATTAACTACTATTGATAAACTAGATTTAAAACTAAATAGTGTTTTTAAAAATCAAGAAATAAATAGTAAAATATCCCTCGAAGAATTACAAAAATTATGGACATTAAGAGTCGAAAAAAGGTGTCCTATTCAATATTTAATTGGTGAATGTCATTGGCGTAATTTTACTTTGAAAGTAACTCCCGATGTGTTGATTCCTCGCCCCGAAACAGAATTAATTATTGATCGAGCGGTACAATTAACTATAGAATATCCTCAATTTCGATCGGGTAACTGGTTAGATTTAGGCACAGGAAGCGGTGCCATCGCCATTGCTTTGGCAGATGTTTTTCCAGAAGCGACAATTTATGCAGTGGATAAAAGCGAAAAAGCCTTAAAAATTGCCCAAGAAAATGCTCTTAAATTAGGTTTTTTTGACAGAATTAAATTTTATCATGGCTCATGGTTTAACCCTATTAATGAGCTTAAAAATAGCTTTAGCGGTATCATTTCTAATCCTCCCTATATCCCTTCAAAAATGGTATTAGAATTACAGCCTGAAGTAGTGAACCATGAACCGAAAATGGCTTTAGATGGAGGAGAAGATGGCTTAAACGATATTCGAGAATTAATTAATAATGCTCCCAACTACCTAGTGAAAAACGGTTTTTTATTGTTAGAAATAATGGCAGGGCAGGGAAATATAGTTAAAGATTTATTGATAAAAAATGGTCATTATCATCATATTAATATCGATCGAGATTTAGCGAATTTAGATCGATTTTTAAGCGCAAAACTAGACTCTTGAGAAAAAAAATCTATCCCTGTTAGTCCCTCTTAAGATATACTCAAACATGAACGAAAATCAAATCATCTCATGTTAGCAGTCGCAATTCTAGCCGCCGGAAAAGGCACTCGAATGAAATCAAAACTTCCGAAGGTTTTACACCCCCTAGGAAGCAAAAGTCTTGTGGAAAGAGCGATCGAATCTTGTAATACTGTCAAGCCCGATCGAACTCTTGTTATTATTGGTTACGAGGGAGATAAAATCGAAAATGCCATTAATCATTTGCCTGAAGTCGAATTTGTCGAACAAAAAGAGCAATTAGGGACAGGTCACGCTATCATGCAATTAGTTCCCTATTTAGAAGATTTTACAGGAGATTTGATTGTTTTAAATGGTGATGTACCCTTATTGCGCCCCGAAACCATTGAAGAATTAGTCAAAACTCATCAAAAACATAACAATTCTGCTACCCTATTAACGGCGCATTTACCCAAGCCAAAAGGTTATGGTAGGGTTTTCTGCGATGCGAATAATTTAGTTACTCAAATTGTAGAAGATAGAGACTGTAATGACGCACAAAAACAAAATCACCGTATCAATGCCGGGGTTTACTGTTTCCATTGGCAAAGTTTAAAAGAAGCATTGCCTAAATTAACTACTAACAATGATCAACAGGAGTATTATCTCACAGAAGTAGTGGATTTTCTCAATCCTGTCATGGCTTTAGATGTACCTGATCATTCTGAGATTAGCGGTATTAACGATCGATGTCAACTGGCGGTAGCCTATGATATTTTACAAGCAAGGGTAAAAGAAGCATGGATGAAAGCTGGTGTTACCATGATTGATCCTGATAGTATCACCATTGATGAAACTGTACAACTAGGCATGGATGTCACGATCGAACCTCAAACTCACCTCAGAGGAAATACAGTAATTGGTGCAGGATGCAAAATAGGACCGGGTTGTTTGATCGATAATAGTATCATTGAAGATAATAGCACCGTTTTATATTCCGTCATCAGTGATAGTAAAGTATCAACAAATACAAAAATAGGTCCTTATGCTCATTTACGAGGCGGTGTAGAATTAGGGGAAAATTGTCGAGTGGGTAACTTTGTTGAAATTAAAAAAAGTTCGATCGGCAATAAAACCAATATCGCCCACTTATCCTATATAGGAGACGCTACTTTAGGAAATCAAGTCAACATCGGTGCAGGTACTATTACCGCTAATTATGATGGTGTTAATAAACATCCTACCATCATCGGCGATCGAACTAAAACAGGTTCTAATAGTGTCTTTGTAGCTCCTGTCACCATTGGCAAAGATGTTACGGTGGGTGCAGGTTCTGTAATTACCCATGATGTACCAAATGATTCACTTGCCATCGCAAGGGGTAAACAAAGGGTTATTGAGGGATGGAAAAAATCTTAATTAGAGTCTGCTGAAAAAGTCTTTTGATGAAGGTAGGGAAGAGGGAAAAGGGAAAAGGGAAGAGTTTTAAGGATTTTAATAGCTTTCTTATCTTCAAGCAAACTATGTAATATCAATTATTAACATTCCACAAAAAAATATGAGTAAGTCGTCATTTATTCTGGAAATTCCTCTTGCTTTACTATCTTTTATCTTTGCTAAAATCAACAAATTTTTTATCGGAAATTTATATACTTTATATCTAATTTTTAACAAAAAAAAATCTAAACAATGGCGAGTTATTGATAATAATTTAGTTTCTTCCTCCCTCAATTTAGGGGTATTAATGACAAAAGCTCCTCGTTGGAATACCCATGCTATTATTGGTACATTAGGACCTTTTTCTGTAGATAATGAGTTAAGTATTGACTTAAAATCCCCTAACAATTCCTGTAAATCATGGATTGCTATTTTCTATGATTTTCCTAACTATAAAACTATCACCTCGATCGAATCTAATCAAGTTAATTCTCAAGATGAGACTCATTCTATTAATCTCAAAAAAGGAAAATATACTATTGGTTTAAGATACTATAATTATTATGATAAATTAGTCTTACCCGAAGTAAAAGTGGATGGTGAAATTATCACATTAGCTCAAGAAATACCTAATGATAGTAACAATTATTATGAGAGTTTAATTAACCGTAAAAACTTTTATTTTTCAGCGATACACTATTATATTTATACAATTTTTAAGTATCGCAAATATTTACCAGAATCTTTTGTCAAAAATGAGTTTTTACCTGTTGGTGCAACGGATACGGAATTTTTCTATGATTATTTAGACAAAGGAGAATCATTAACTATTGAAGTCGATGAATTTACTTTAAAAACCTATGATATTTATATCACAGTTTACGATCGATGTAGTTTACCGATTAGCTTTTTTCAACTAAGTCAATTAAAACAAAATACCGAAAAGATGACAAGTCAAGGTTATTATCTAATTCGGGTGCGTAGAAATGAAAATTTAGACAATAAATTTGCTGATTTGAAAATTAATTTAACTAAAAATTGATGAATTTGTAAGTTGGGTTAGCGTGATTCGTAAGCCAAAAAAACTCTCAATTACCTCGCAATGATAATAGACTTCTCCAATAATTATTTTTACCCGATTGAAAATGATGATAAACTATATTAATTTAACAATTTCAATATCTAAATTGATTTAATTTTTTATTTCTGGAGATGTCTAATAGGAAGAATGTTTTGTCACGCAAAGACACAAATACCCAAAAATCAGTTAATATCTAAGAGGGGTAAAATTAACACAAAAATTACTCCTTTGCTTTGTCTCCCCCCATGACATTTTATAAAATAGCAGAAGCTACCTCAAACGGTTTTTCCCAATGCAAATTATGCCCTCCTTCTAATACAATTTTTCTTGCTTGAGGCATCGTTAATTGTTGTGCCGCCAAATCCTCCCTACGGTTAAAGTTACTTCGATCGCCGTATATAATAGTTAACGGTAGGGTTAGACTAGATAGTATCTCTAAATATTGTTGACGGGGGATACTATTAACAATACCTGCACGAGTTGTTAACAAAGGAGAGTAAGTAAAAGTTACCCCATTTTCCACTGGTTTAGTGATACGTTGTGCTAATTGTAAAGCAAAATTTTTATCAAGGGAGGGGGTAGTAGTTAATAATCGTTGCGCTACTGTTTCCACATCTGTATAAATAGGCAAAACTGGAGGCGACGTCAGATAGTCTAATTGATTGACAAGGTTAGAAGATGTCGTTTCCACAGGTAAAATAGGCTCAACTAACACTAACTTACTTACCTTTTGAGGGCGCATACTCGCAAAAACACTGCTTATCATTGTACCTAGAGAATGCCCCACTATCATGAAGGGTTTATCCGTGATTTGATTAGTTAAGCTATCTAAATCGGCAACAAAATCTAGTAAATTATAAGAGCAACCTTTAGCTATATGATCAGATTTACCATGCCCTCTTAAATCAGGGGCTACTATATAATAGCCTTTTTGTGCCATCGATCGAGCTACCATATCCCAACCATAACCTTGATCAAGGATACCATGAACGAGAACAATTAAAGGATGATCTGGATTTCCCCAAGTGCAAACACATAAGTTTAAATCTCCCACTTTGATAAATTTTTCTGACATCTCCAGCTCGATCGAGTTTTCGTTACAAGGTAAAGTATAGTTAAAATCATGAGCTAATTTTGTTGTGACAGGATTAAGCAAGAGGGGTAGGTTTACTTTACGCCAATGATTTGCTAGGGTAGCATCTATTGTAGAACGAGAGTGGAAATTAGGATCACCCACCGCCATAGACTCATTGCGCACCCCGTCAGTCATTCTCTTGCCTTGATAGGGATTCAAAACAGACTCAGAAAAAGGCACTTCTAAAAACTCGCACATTTCCCTCATAATCCCTTCAGGATTTGTCACCAAGTCTTCATAAAATACTTGATAAACCCTAGAAGAATCTAATTGTGACGTAAAGTCAACAATATTCTCATTACTTTTGCGCCAAATCGTCTCCCCAATTTCGTAGGGGTTGCCATGATGAGTTAATCCTAGCAGTTTATCCATGCGCAAACGGGCGAAGGATTCGATAACCGAGTAGGGATGACGAATTAAATGGATATATTTAGCATTACTAAACATTTTTTCAGCATGAAGCAGGGTAGCCATTTCTATGCCGTAGGTAGGAGACTTATCGACTAAAAGACGATTGCCACTCAATTCCTGCAAAATTTTGTATAAATCAGCAATAGATAAATTTTCTTCTACCCACTGATTAATTAAAGTCTCGCTTTCCTCGGCGGTGATACCTTTTAAATCCATCAAAGTGCGCTGCAAACCCTCGTCAAGATGAGAGGTTTCTAGTTGTTGTTGTCTTTCCTTGAGGGTAGTAAACGGCAATAAATGTAACTCTGGAGGCGAAACCAGATATGGATTTCCTGCTAACATTACCCTTAATAATGTAGAACCCGATCGAGGACTTGATAAAATAAAAGCTATAGGCTGGGGGTTTACTTTCTCTTTAGCATAGTTGATATTTTCCACCGAAAGGGAAGATAGGGAAGAGGTGGAAGAGGGGGAGGAGAGGGGAGAGGGGGAAGAGAGGGGAGAGGGGGAAGAAGACGAGTTATGAGTAATAGTAAATTCTTGACTCAAATAAGAAGCCAAAGCCGAAATAGTCGGGCGCTCATAAAATTCACGGGGGTATAACATTAACTGTAAGTCTGTCTTTAGGTTGTTAATCGCCTCCATCACCATTAATGAATCCATCCCTAAGTCAATTAAATTATCATCGGGGTTAATATGTCCGTTAAAGTTTAAAATAAGTTCGATCGACTTGGTAAGATAATCAACTAATAGTATCTCTCTTTCTTCCTTATCGGCTTGGGTTAATTCCACAAAAAGATTATTAGGAGTGTTTTCCACAGATTGAGGGATAACATCTTGAATATAGGAAGAAGTTAGTAAATTAGGGAATTTTTGAGCAATTTTTGCCCAATTCATCTTCATTACTCCTAATTGCGTGACGGGATAGTTAATTAATTCTCCTAACAACCCGATACCATCATGGATATTGATTAACTCCATACCCGAAGCCGTCAAAGAATGTTGTTTTGCTTCCGCCATGCCAATATCAAACGCCCCCCAGTTGATAGTTAAACAACTCAGATTTAAACTGTGACGATAACTAGCAAAACTGTCTAAATAACCATTACTTGCACTATAATTTCCTTGTCCTGCCGAACCCAACAAAGAAGCGACAGAAGAAAAGTTGACAAAAAAGTCAACAGAAAAATCAAGGGAGAGTTGATGTAAATGCCAAGCGCCCAATATTTTAGGAGACATTACCATTTCTAATTTATCAACAGAGAGGGTGGTTAAAATACCATCGGCTAAAACTCCAGCACTGTGAATGATACCCTTGAGAGGAGGTAGATTTGTTTTGATATATTCAAAGACTGTCTTTAATTCCTCATAATTAGTGACATCCACTTGAGGGAGATAAAGATTAACTCCTTGTTTTTGCCATGCCTCTAATTGTTTTTGTATTGTTATAGAAGGTTGACGACGAGATAAGAGAATTAAATTTTTTGCCCCTTGACGAATTAACCAATTTGCGCACTGGATTCCCAACGCACCCAACCCCCCACTAATGAGATAACTAGAGGAGGGCTCGATCGAAATTTTCTCGGAGGGGATATTATTAGTTAGACTATCTTTTTGTGTGTGTCGCAAACGAGGGGAGAAGACATTTTTACCTCGAATCGCTAACATCTTTTCACCTTCCCCCCTTACTAAGGGGGGATTAAGGGGGGATTCACTTACAAAGGGGGGATTAAGGGGGGATATAGTGAGTAGAATTTTTTGGAGAATAGAAGACGAGGAGGCAAGGTTATCCATTTCAATATCAATGATACCTCCCCAGTATTCTGAATGTTCTAAGGCGATAACTTTTCCTAACCCCCAGAGGCTTCCCCCTTGAGGATTAATTTTTTCTTGTTGAGTTACCCATTGACTTTGATTAGTTAGTAACCATAATCGAGGTTGTGAGGAAATCATTACCAAACTTTGCAGTAAGTTGATAACAGGAAGACACCCTAAATAGTTACTCTCTTTCAAGTTGATAGTTTCTTTTTCCTCTTGGTTGCCTAAACCCCAACCATAGATAATAGTGAATAGTGAATAGTGAATAGTGGATAGTGAAGAATGAAGATTTGATGAGGAAGAATTGATAATTGAAAGATAATTATTGTTAACTCTCTCCCCTAAGTCTAGGCTTTTATCATTGCTAGTATTAACAAAAGAATTTTCTCTTTGATTTTCCCCATTGTTAAGGAGGATTGAGGAGGGTTTTGAATCCTCAAAATGTTGCCATAATAATTGATAGTCTTCTAATTTATTGCTTAACCAAAAACAATTATTTTCTTGACGATATTCTTCTCCTTGATAGACTAAATAAACTTTGTTTCCTTGATTGATTAAATCTTCGGCTAACTTTTCTGTTAGGGGATTATTGCTAAAAATTAGATAAGTTTGTTGAGAAGAAGAAGTCACAGGAAAACTCGTTACTTTTTCCCATTCTATTTGATATAACAAATCATCGCTTAAGTTAGATGTCAAACTAGAGGAGTTGCTATTTTCTTCTCCTAACCAATAACGACTATTTTGCCAAGGATAATTTGGTAATTGTACTTTTTCTAAAGAGGGGTTATCTTGATGAAAATTACTCCAATTAATTTTAAAGCCTAACTCATATAAAGTAGCTAAACTCTTTAATAAAGTCTGAAAGGGGGAGTCTTTTTCGAGACTAGGTAAATAGATATACTCTCCCTCTAGTAATAAATATTTTGCCATACCCAAGAGGGTTGGCTTTGCCCCAATTTCTAATAAAATTTGATAACCATTGTTTTTTAAATAGGCGATACTGTCAGCAAATTTGACAGGTTTCATCACATGATTAACCCAATATTTTGCAGTAGCGATTTCTTCATTAATTACCTCTCCTGTGACATTAGAAATAAGAGGAAGTTGAGGTAAGTTATAATCAATAGTCTCGGCGATTTCCTTAAATTGAGTCAAAATTGGTTGCATCAAGAAGGAATGAAAACCATGAGACACTGCTAACTTTCTCGATTTGATATTATGTTTCTCTGCTTCAATTATTATTGCTTCTAAAATATGGTTATAACCAGAAATAACAATATTGTTATCTCCATTGATAACAGAAATTTCGACTTGATTGTTATAGGGATTAATTAATTTTTCTACCTTATCTAAAGAGGTAAATAAACACAACATTCCACCATCGAGGGGTAAAGTTTGCATCAGCTTTCCTCGATAAGCAATCAATTTTAAACCATCTTCTAAGCTGAAAACTCCTGCTAAAGTTGCGGCGACATATTCTCCGACACTATGCCCCATTATAATAGATGGTTGAATACCATAACTTAACCATAATTTTGCTAAGGCATATTCGATAACAAATAAGGCTGGTTGAGTATAAATAGTTTGATTTAATAAGTCGGCATTTTCTTCTTGAAATAAAATTTCCGTGAGGGGTTTATCAAGGTATTGATTTAATATTTGCTCACAATAATCGACTATGTTTTTAAAGTAGGAAGAAGTCTTATATAAATCTTCTCCCATTTTACTATATTGTGATCCTTGCCCTGTGCATAAAAAGGCAATTTGATTATTTTCTACTATCTTGTTTTCTTTTACTTTTAATTGAGATAAGATTTCGTCTTTATTTTTGCCGACAAAAGCTAGTTTATATTTTAGGCTCGATCGAGCGATATTAGAGGTATAACAGATATTAGCAAACTCCTCATCTTTTGCCGTTTCTAAGAAATCCCGATAACGAGTCACTAAGTCTGATAATGCCGACTCACTTTGCGCACTAATAGTGAATAGTGAATAGTTAATAGTTAATAGTTGAGAGGGAATAAGGGAATCATTATTAATTCTCCATTCTCCATTCTCCTCATCACCGATTATAACATGGGCATTCGTGCCACCAAAGCCAAAGGAGCTAATTCCTGCAAAGCGAGGTTGTGAAGATTTTTGCCAAGTAATAGATTCTGTCGGAATTTGGATGCGACTATGATTGATATTGATATAGGGGTTAAGGTTTGTAAAGTTAACTAAGGGAGGGATAACTTCATGACGCAAAGCTAACACAGTTTTGATTAATCCTGCGATTCCTGCCGCCGCCTCCAGATGTCCGATATTTGTCTTTGTTGAGCCTACCCACACAGGAGACAATTCTTCATGCTGACGAGATAATAATAACTCACTGAGGGAATTTAGCTCAATAGGATCACCTAATGCTGTGCCAGTGCCGTGCGCTTCGATATAATTAATCTTATCTTCGGTAATTCCTGCTTTTTCCCATGCGGTTTTGACGACTCTTTGTTGCGCTTTACCCGAAGGCGCAGTTAACCCGTTACTTTTTCCATCTTGATTGACAGCAGTGCCGTAAATTACTGCTAAGATGTTATCTCGATCGAGTATAGCTTGATTTAAGGGTTTAAGGATAACAACTCCACAACCTTCTCCTCTCACATAACCATCGGCTTGCGCGCTAAAGGTTTTACATCTTGCATCTTGCGCCATCATTCCTGCCTTTTCAAAGGTTTGTGTTAACTCAGGAGAAAGGATAAGATTCACCCCTCCGACAATGGCTTGACTACACTCACCATTTTTGATGCTATTAACTGCTAAGTCTATAGCAACTAAAGAAGAAGAACAAGCCGTATCAACACTTAAAGATTTTCCTAATAGATTATAACTATAGGATATACGATTAGATGCGATCGAACTAGCGTTACCTGTGCCAGTATAAACATTCACATCCCAAGCATTTTTTACCTGAAGTTGGGCATAATCACTACTACTGATGCCGATAAAAACTCCCGTATCGCTACCATTCAGACTATCAGGAGAAATATTAGCATTTTCGATGGCTTCATGGGTAACTTGTAATAAAATCCTTTGTTGTGGATCAATATTAACAGCTTCCCTAGGAGAAATGTCAAAAAATTGTGGATCAAATTGGTCATAATTATCGATATAACCTCCACTATATTTTATATTAGCTCTCTGGCTCGATCGAACTGCAGACTTACCCTGTTGTAATAATTGCCAAAACTCATCACAATTATTAGCTTGAGGAAAACGACACGCCATACCAACGATAGCAATTTTTTCCGTTAACTGTGTTGATTTTTTTTCTGTTATACCTTCCTCCTCACTATTTTTTTCCCTGACTAGATAGTAAGATAACTCCGCAATATTGGGGTAATCGTAAATGAGAGTGGGAGACAAACGACAATCTAGCCAGTCTTCCAACTCTCCTGTTAACCTAACCGCTTGTAAAGAATCTAACCCATAGTTAATAAAAGGTTGATAGATGTCAACTTGGGAAGCCTTAACCCCAATGCGTTGGGCGATATTTTCTTTTAACCAATTCTGAATTTTCAATACTGAATGAGAAATGGAGAAAGAAGAATCAGAGGGAATTGATATTTTTTAATCCTCCTCTCAACTCTCTTCCCCCTCTCCCCCCACTCGTCTTAGGTAGGATCTTTTT
>NZ_JBLZFY010000104.1:0-13601 GCF_050753365.1 Geminocystis sp. CENA526 | reverse complement strand
CCTCCTCCCCCTCCTCTCCCTGCTCCCCCTCCCCCTGTCCACTTCTATCAAGAAAAATGATCAACCAGTGGCTAGAATGGTTCAAATCTCAACACTTCGCCCGACGATCGATCTCCACTCGTTATGCTTTAATGGAGGCGTGTTTAATAGGGATATTTTCAGCATTAGCCGCCCTATTGCTCAAAGAAGGAATTAACTTTTTGGGAAGCTATCGTCTTCAATTAGTCAATCAATGGGGTGCGATGAAGGTTTTGCCCTTATTTGGTTTAATCTTAGGCAGTTTAGCAGGGTTAATCGTGGAAAATTTTAGCCCCGAAGCAGGAGGAGGAGGCATCCCACAAATTAAAGCCGCCCTCGCTAGATACAAAATACCTCTAACTTTGCGAGTAGCCGTAGTTAAGTTAATTGGTACAATATTAGTACTAGGTGCAGGATTGACATTAGGACGCAGAGCGCCTACAGTACATATAGGATCGGCATTAGCAGGGGAATTAACCCGTTATGTACCCACTTCCCCCGAACATCGAAGACAGATGATAGCCGCAGGGGCTGCCGCAGGATTAGCCGCAGGTTTTAATACTCCCATTGCAGGGGTGATGTTTGTGGTAGAAGAATTAATGCGAGATGTCTCTAATTTAACCCTTGAAACTGCGATCGTAGCATCTTTTACAGGGGCAGTAGTATCTCTGGTTTTACAATCTTCTAACTTAAAACTTTCTGAAGGAGTATTTTCGCCTGAAAACCTTAATTTTATCCCTTCACAAATACCCTTTTATTTATTACTTGGTGTCATTGCAGGAATTTTGGGAGCGGTTTTTAACCGCAGTATTCTATTTAGTCTTCGTTGGAATCAAAAACTGAAAATCCCTTTATATGTGCGTATTGGAGTGGCAGGATTAATTTCTGGTATCGTTATTGCCTTTTTGCCTCCATTTTTTCGAGATAACGCAGGATTAAAAGACTTTTTGATTCGGGGAGAATTGAATTGGTATGAAACAGGATTAGTATTTTTAGCCCATTATATCTTAACCATCATCGCCGCAGGTTCAGGCGCACCGGGAGGATTATTTGCCCCCGCCTTGATTATGGGTTCGGCTTTAGGTTATTTAATCGGTGATTTAGAATTATATTTGTCAGGTAGTAGCTCTGTCTCTACTTTTGCATTAGTGGGTATGGGTGCATTATTCACAGGGGTTGTGAGAGTACCCATTACAGCTATTATCATTGTGTTTGAGTTAAACGCTAATTTTAATCTTGTTTTACCCTTAATGATTAGTTGTGCGGTGGCTTATGTTAGTGCCGAAACCTTTGAAAAAGGCTCTGTTTATCAACATTTATTGCGCGCTATGGGTATGGAGTTAGAAGAAGAAGTTAACGATACTCAAAATAATTTTTTAAGTCATCTTACGGCAACGGATGTCATGCAAACTCAGGTAGAAACAATATCATCAGCGTCTAGTATTCCTGAAGCATTGGAATTGATGACGGTTTCTCATCATCGAGGTTTTCCTGTGGTGGATGACACGGGATTGGTAGGAATTATTACTCAATCGGATTTAGTCAAAGTTGACTCTAATAATACTCAGGCAACGGTAGCAGATATTATGACAAGTAATCCCATTACGGTTACAGCTAATGCCTCTTTAAGTGATGTGATGTATCTTTTTAGTCGTTATCAACTGTCGCGCATTCCTGTTTTACAAGATAGCCGTTTAGTGGGTATTATTACCCGTACGGATATTATTCGAGCGGAAGTGAATGAGTTAAAAGGAGATACCACTTTCAAGCCTCAACCTGCCTATACTATTTATCAAACTTCTTCTCCAGCCGTTGGTAAGGGTTGTATGTTAGTACCCATTGCTGAGGATGACGATTTTCGAGGTTTGTTTAAAGTTGCTCTCGCCATAGCTCGATATTATCAATATGAGATCGAATTTGTGCAAGTTATTAAAATTGCTAAACATCAAGATCCAAGAACTACAAAAGTAGATGCTCGATCGAGCCGTCACTTGATGCACAATTTAGAGAGAATGGGCAGAAAAGCGAAGATTTCCGTTCATACAAAGATCGTAGTAGGGCATTTTCGTAGTAAAATTGTCATGGATATAGTCAGGAGTCGCCACATTAATTTATTGCTGATGGGATGGAAACAAAAGGGAGATTCGGAGGAATTTATTTTCTCTCGTCTCATTGATAGCCTGATTAATCAAGCACCTTGTGAGTTGATTTTAGTGAAGTTGGGGGATAATTTATCTTATCCGAATAATGGGAAGGGTAGTTTTTTAGTACCAACGGCAGGAGGACCAAATGCCCAAGAAGGTTTAAAATTATTACCAGCCTTTCTCGGTATTTATTCTCAGGAAAAATTACCTCCAGTATATTTAGCAAAAGTACATTCTCCCGAAAAAACTCAGATTGATTTAAGAAATCTTCATCTAGCGGTAAAAAAATTAAGAAATTTAGTCACAACAGAAGTCCAACCTCTCATTATTTCTTCTCCTTCGGTAGTTTCTGCAATTCTTCACCTTGCCCAATCTCAAAACGCAGAATTAGTTATATTAGGGGCTTCCAGAGAAAGTCTCTTACAACAAGCATGGTATGGCAATATCCCCGAATCGATCGCATCCAAACTAGATACCACTGTAATTATTATTCGACTCCCTGATTGATGAAATGGAATTTTGACATTAAAATTAAGATAAAATTTTAGAAGAAGAATTTAATAAAAAACAAGAATATTAAAAGATTATTAAGTTTCTCAATAAAGTTCGTGATTACTATATGTTATAAGAAAGGCAAATAATTATGAATTTCAACATTTATTTAGAAGAGGAATTAGGAAATAATCTTATGATGTTGGCGGAAAAATTAGGGAAAACTCGTAATTCGATCGTCTCAGAGGCAATATGTGAATATATAAACAAACAAAAAAGATTACAATGGTCAAGCACAATTCTGAATTTTACAGGTATTGATGACGGCATTGAGTTTAAAAGTTACCGTGATGATTTACTTCCACCAGATAATGAGGGAATTTTTGGCTAATGTATTTACTTGATACTTGCGTTATTAGTGATTTTATCAAAGGAGAAAAAGGCACTTTAGAAAAAATTAAAAATACTTCTCCTAGAGAAATAGGTATTTCTGTAATGACTGTTTGGTACTTATGATATTCTCATAGGAGCGACTGCATTATCAAGAGGATTAACGTTAGTCACAGCAAATATCAAAGAGTTTGAAAGAATCCCTGATTTACAAGTTATTAATTGGCGCATTTAACAAAATTAAAAAGCCCTCCTCAATATAAGAGAAAGGCTTATTTTTTTACTAAAATTTTCTGAAATTAACCGAGCGCATTCGCACCAGATACAACTTCGAGAATTTGTTGGGTAATGGATGCTTGACGAGCTTTGTTATAGGATAAAGTAAGGGTTTTCATTAACTCCTTAGCATTTTCACTAGCGTTACTCATAGCCGTCATCCTTGCCGCTAATTCACTAGCTGCGGATTCCTGTAACGCTCTCAATAATTGGTTATTGATGTATAACGGTAGTAATGAGTCGAGAATCTGAACTGGGTCTTGTTCAAAAATCATGTCTCTTGGTAAAGTAGAAGCTGTATTCGCAACACTTTCTCTTTCTACCTGAAAATTTCCACCGCGCACGGTTAAACGGAAAATTTCATCGTCTTGTACTTCTAAACCTTGAGGGGTTAAGGGTAACAGAGTTTGAATGACAGGAGAAGAACTAATTAAGGACACAAAACGAGTGTAAATTAATTCTACTCGATCGACCGTACCAGTGAAGAACAAGGATAGTAATTCATCCGCCATCGCCCCCGACTCATTTGCCGTAGGAATTTGCTCTAAACCGAAATACTGCCCTGCAATAGGCTCATTTCTACGTTTGAAGTATTGTCCAGCTTTACGTCCGATCGTAACGAAGGTATAGTTAATACCTTGGGCTTTTAATTCCGCCGCCCGTTGTTCGGCTTTTTTGATTACGTTAGTATTGTAACCACCACATAAGCCTCGATCGCCCGTAACTACGAATAAAGCAACGGTTTTAACTTCTCTTTGTTTGAGTAGGGGTAAATCCACATCTTCAAAGCGGAGACGATTTTGTAAGCCGTAGAGAACTTGTGCTAAAGTATCCGCAAAAGGGCGGGTTGCTGTCACTTGTTCTTGAGCTCTTCTTACTTTCGCCGCCGCTACTAGACGCATAGCTTCAGTAATTTTTTTAGTATTTTTTACTGAGTCAATGCGATCACGTATCGCTTTTAAATTAGACATATTTTTAAATACTGATGTATATTAACTCAATATAACTGCCAAGAAATAAATTTCATGGCTTATAGCACAAGTCGGCTAAAGCGACTAAATTTAATACAAATTAAACCGTTTTTGTCTTTTATTATTTTCAAAAACATTTCTGAAATCGCTTTAGCAGATTTTCGCTATTAGCTTCGTCAATTTATTGCGAAGCGGACTGTTCCATAAAACCGATTTTTTGTCAAATTTTCTGTAACAAAATGTTTCGCCAACAGGATCATAAATTGTAGGGTGGGCATTGCCCACCAAAATTATCGATCGAAATTAAGCAGAGAAAGCCTGTTTAGCTTCCACGATCGCCTCTTTCAATAAAGCCTCAGCTTCATCGGTTAATTTTTTCTCATTGCTGACGATTTCCACAAACTTAGGTTTGTTGTTTTTAATGTAGTTTCTTAACTCAGCTACAAATTCAACAACTTTGTCCACAGCAATATCATCTAACAAGCCGTTAATACCACTATAAACCTGAGCAACTTGTTCCCAAATCGCTAAAGGAGAATTTTGAGGTTGTTTGAGTAATTGACGTAAACGTTGCCCCTTGGCTAATTGTGCTTGAGTCGCCGCATCTAAGTCAGAAGCAAATTGAGAGAAGGCTTCTAATTCAGCAAACTGCGCTAATTCTAATTTTAATTTACCTGCAACCTGTTTCATCGCTTTGGTTTGAGCTGCCGAACCCACACGGGATACAGAAATACCAGCGTTGATAGCAGGACGGAAACCAGAGTTAAACAAGTCAGAAGATAAGAAGATTTGACCGTCAGTAATAGAAATTACGTTGGTAGGAATATAAGCAGATACGTCACCCGCTTGGGTTTCGATGATAGGTAACGCAGTCATACTTCCACCGCCTAATTCATCGCTGAGTTTAGCGGCTCTTTCTAATAAGCGAGAGTGTAAGTAGAATACGTCTCCGGGATATGCTTCACGACCGGGAGGACGGCGTAATAACAAGGACATCTGACGGTAAGCCTGAGCTTGTTTAGATAAGTCATCGTAAATTACGAGGGTGGCTTTTCCTTTGTACATGAAGTACTCGGCGATCGCAGCACCAGTGTAAGGAGCGAGATATTGTAAAGTAGCAGGATCGTTAGCGTTAGCGGCTACTACTACGGTGTAATCTAAAGCACCTTTTTCTCTTAAGGTATCCACAACGTTAGCAACGGTGGAGGCTTTTTGACCGATGGCAACGTAAACACAAATTACGTCTTCGGATTTTTGGTTGATGATGGTGTCAACGGCGATAGCAGTTTTACCAGTTTGTCTGTCACCGATGATTAACTCACGTTGCCCTCTACCTACGGGAATCATCGCATCGATGGCAGTGATACCTGTTTGCATAGGTTCACAAACGGATTTACGAGCTACGATACCGGGGGCTGGAGATTCGATTAAGCGAGATTCAGTGGTAACAAGTTCACCTTTACCATCGATGGGACGAGCTAAAGCATCTAAAACTCTACCGATTAACGCTTCACCTACGGGGATTTGAGCAATTTTACCAGTAGCTTTTACATTACTACCTTCTTGAATGCCAATACCATCTCCCATTAATACTACCCCAACGTTATCAGCTTCTAAGTTAAGGGCGATACCAACAGTGCCATCTTCAAATTCGACAAGTTCCCCAGACATGACTTTATCTAAGCCATAAACACGGGCGATACCATCTCCGATTTGTAACACTGTACCAACATTAGAAACTTGAACCTGTTGATCATAAGATTCAATCTGTTGGCGAATAATACTAGCAATTTCGTCTGGTCTGATCATATTCTTTTATTTTTAGCGACTTATATCTAAAAGTTTGCTTGTTAATACAATTGATCTTTTTAATAAACTTTGGACAGTTTATACTTATATTTAAGGTTCGTAGTATCGACTTTAGTCGTTATTTTTAACCCTAATTAGCACCTAGTACATTAAGACTAATACGACGCAATTGCCCTTTCAGACTAGCATCATAAACTTGAGAACCGACTTTGATGATTACACCACCAATAATATCGGGGTCAATTTTAGTCTGAATTTCGACACCTGATGCACCAGTAAGATTTTTGATTTTTTCTACTAATTTTTCTGCTTCGCCTTCATAGAGTCTTACGGCGGAGGTAACTTCAGCTAAGACAACGTTATTCAACTTACGGAGAATTTCGAGATATTTAGCTAAAACACCTTCTATAAAGCCGATCCGTTTTTTGTCCACTAATAACAACAAAAAATTGAGCAAATAAGGATTAATTTGCCCTGCTATTTGTTGAATAATGGCTTTTTTGTCCTCACCTTTCACCAATGGACTAGCAAAAAATGTTTTTAATTCTGAAGATTCATTGATTAATGTCAATAAGTTACGGACATCTTCGCCAATGGCTTCAGTAATATTTTTTTGTTCTGCTAAGGACATTAGGGCTTCAGCATAAGGCTCTACTACTTCGGCGGTAATAGCACTTTGCATAAATTTAACCTCCTAATTGGTCAACCGCACGACTGATAAGTTTACCTTGAACTTCGTCATTCAAAGTTTCTCTTAATTGCTGTTCGGCTTTTTCGAGAGCTAATACAGCAATTCTTTTTTTCAAACCTGCTACTACTTTTGCTCTTTCGGAGTCTAACTCTTGTACAGCAGTTGCTCTCATTCTTTCAATGTCTTTTTGTCCTTGCTCTAAAATTTCCTGACGGAGTTTTTCGGCGGTGGACTGTGCATCAGATTTGATTTGTTTTGCTTTTGCTTGAGCTTGGTTTAAGTTTTCTTTTCCTTCAGCTAAAGCCTTCCCTGCCATAGCGGCACGATTTTCCGCTTCCTGAATTTCCTCAGCGATTCTATTGCGTCTTTCTGTGAGTAGGTTTCCCACAAATTTCCCACCATAGACTACTAACAACCCGATTACGAGAACGAGGTTAATGACGTTAGAGCCGAGAATATCTGTACTTATACCAAATCCGCCTGATGGTTCGTGAGTGGCTAGATAATATAAAGTCACCATAAATTAATCTTTAGTGGAATTAGGCTTATATTCGGATGTTTTAACTGATCTTTGGCTGATTGATTTAGCCTAGATAATTAAAACGGGGAAGATGCCCATATAATCAAACAGGCAAGATGCCTGTTTTACGGACACCTTTATCTGACAAATTCAAGTCCGATCACTTTCTCAAGGATTTGTCTGCTAAGATTAGCTACTTCTTGTTCTAAGGAACTTAAAGCCTCTACTCTTTCTGCTTCTATTTGTTCTGAAGCCTTTTGACGTTCTGCAATGACTTCTTGCTGTGCCTGTTGTATCTGTTCTGATACAATTTTTTGTGCTTCAGATTGAGCAGTACCGATAATTTCTTGAGATTGTTTACGGACTTCTTTCAATTCTTGTTCGTATTGTTGAGCGAGGGTTAATGCCTCTTCTTTCTGCTTTTTGGCTTGGTTTAATTGACCTTGAACATAACCTGCTCGATCGTCGATCGCCTTACCTAAAGGTTTATAGAAAAGGATGTTGAGAATTGTTGCTAACAGTAAAAACTGGATTGCCATTAAGGGCAAAGTAGCATCAAGATCGAATAACCCCCCTTCTGCGGTTTCAGCCGCTAATAAAATCCATTGTGTCATCATAATTTGACTTAGGGGCAGAATTTACTTGTTCCGTTTTGCTAATGTGCAATTATGCTTAGAAATATTACTGCAATTGTGCATTTTATTCAGTTTTTAGGATTTAGGCTCAGGTCTGGAAAATAACCTTTAATACCTAAAACCTAATCCCTGAATTTTTTATTTTGAGTTATCCTAGAGCTAATTTAGTTAATTAGGAGAAAGGATTAGCAAATAATAATACTAATGCAACAACTAAACCGTAAATGGTTAACGCTTCCATGAACGCTAAACTAAGAAGTAAAGTAGCGCGGATTTTTCCTTCAGCTTCAGGCTGACGTGCGATACCTTCTACTGCTTGACCTGCAGCGTTACCTTGACCAATACCAGGTCCAATAGCTCCTAAACCTACTGCTAAAGCAGCAGCGATGACGGAGGCAGCAGCGACTAATGGTTCCATAATTCTTACTTTTTTCCTTTTAATTAATTTAGTACAACAAAAAAATTTAGTTTTTGGTTTTTATAAGAGAAGGAATTGAGCAATCTTTCTCTTATGATAGTTAATCACACAATGGTCATTAATTTAATCCCAAAAAGTATTTAACTATATTTTGGGTTTTTATGATAGTCAGTTTCATTATTTTTTCTGACTTAAGGTTTTGACATCAGGTTTCGATCGAGCTTTTGTTGGGTTTCGTTTATCAACCCAACCTACTTAATCGTGATGTTCTTCACCACCATGACTTTCCATAGCTTCTCCGATGTAGGAAGCGGCTAGGGTAGCGAAAATTAACGCTTGGATAGCACTGGTAAATAAACCTAAAATCATTAAAGGTAAGGGTACAATTAAAGGGACTAATAAAACCAATACCCCTACTGCTAATTCATCCGCTAAGATGTTACCGAATAAACGGAAACTTAGGGAAAGAGGGCGAGTAAAGTCTTCAATGGCACGGAAAGGCACCATGATGGGGGAAGGTTGAGCATAGTCGGCAAAGTAGCCTAAGCCTTTTTTGCTAATCCCTGCATAAAAATAAGCTAAAGATGTTAATAAAGCAAATGCTACGGTGGTGTTGATGTCAACGGTAGGAGCGGACAATTCTCCTTCGGGGATTTCGATCAACTTCCAAGGAATTAAAGCCCCAGACCAGTTAGACACAAATATAAATAAGAATAATGTGCCGATAAAAGGAACCCAAGGGCGATATTCTTTTTCGCCAATTTGATCTTTGGCTAAACCGCGCAAGAAGTCCAACACATATTCCATAAAATTCTGGAATCCTGTGGGGATTCTTTGGATATTTCTAGTAGCTGCGATCGAAGCTACAACGAGAACACCGATAACGAACCAAGAAACGAGAAATACTTGTCCGTGTACTTTGTATTTTCCGATTTCCCAGTAGAAGTGTTCTCCTACTTCGATGGCGGCTAAGTTAAGAGAGTTGAGTAAGTTTATTGTATTTGCAAGTTCCATTGAACAAGATTTTTCCTGATTTTAGGAATCTTTGACAATTTATCATAAAATTAGCCTTTTTTTTCTGATTTATTTAGATTCCCCAATAAACTATTGGGCAAAATATAAAAAAGAATGGCAACTTTATAAGTCATGAAACCGAGAAATATCGGAATCACTTGTAATTGTTCCCTTTGGGTGGCAACGATAATTAAACCAACGAAAATAGCTAGACGTGTTGCACCAATCTTTTTTTTGAATGTGCCTACTCTTTCTACTTCCCTTGCCAACATATTGATATACACCAAGCTAAAACAAGCTCCTAATAAGTAATTAAGGCTTGTATTGAGGCTATAAAAGCACCATACGAGAATAAAAACCGCTACACCGATAGATACAGTACCGATAAGAAGATTATTGCGGAGTTGATAAAACTCTTTCATGGTGTCTTCTTTTTTTATAGGTTCGTTACTCTCAACTTCCGTTGATGCTTCAATATGGGTTTTGGGGGTGGAGTCGGTATTAATCACTGCTAGATTTTCTGGTAATTACCGTTACGAATTTTACCATGAGTTCGATCGATTATGTTAATTTTTATTAATTTCTCTGGGAATTTAGACAAACTATATAGATAATGTCTTTACCAATCACCTCCTGCACCTCCTCCGCCACTGTCTCCTCCTCCAAAACTACCACCTCCATCGCTACTGCCTCCACTACTACCACCGCTATAACTATCACTGGCAACATAAACCACTATGGGAATTATTCTTTCTATTTCCTGTACATAATCACAACATTGACAACGAGAAGTAATTAATTCAATACCTGTGCTATTTGTGGTAGCTTGACGAGTAACTTTAGCAGTTTTTATCATGGTTAATTCTTGACAATGAGGGCAATGTTGAAAACGAGAATTATTGCTAGTATAAGCACGAATATATAAGTTTTGTTGCTGATAATCTTTACTTAAAGGAGATTTCCACCCCTCAAATTCTACACTGCCAATTCTTTGGGCTACTTGTTGGGCGGGGGTTAACACAGAAGTTAAAATAGACGGCTTAATTAATTCCATGGGCGATCGAGATTTGCTACAATAAAATCTAGGTGCTTTACTATAGTCGAGAGGATTTTTTTGTAAAATAAAATATAGGTAAATATTAGTACTAAATATCGCCATTATTGCCGATACAAAACTTAAAAATAAACCCAATAAATTATTTTGTATTAATAATAGTTTAAGAGAGCGATTATCTAGTAATAAAGCTGATAAATTCTCGATCGAATTTTGGATTCGAGGCATCAGAGATAATATGCCTGATATAACATTTTCCTTAGTACCTATGATGAGACTTAAAATAACAATACCTAAGATAACACTTAAACTAATACCTATTCCCCAAAGAATTTTTATTCCTAACTTTTTCCCCTCATCAATTCTTATGTCTTTTTCGTATTCATCAACTAAAATCAATTCGCTGATAATAAAATAAATTAATGAGAATATTATTAAGCTCAAGAAAAAATATTGAGTAATATTATTAATAATAAAGCTGAAAATTAACCAATTTATTACCAAACTTATGGTAAAACTCAAGAGAATAAAAAGAGTTTTATATCGATAACTACCATTGAATATTAATAAATTAACTAACTTGAATAATGGAATAATTGTTAATAAAGAAAGGCAAATACTAGCGAATAATAAAAAGTTATTAATACTTTCTAAAACATTTACAGGTTTCGTGAAATAAAATATTGTGCCAAGAAGAATATTGACAAAGATAAATCCGATGGAAAAGAGGAAAAAACTAATAGAGTTAAGAAATTTAATTTGTTTTGCCTTATCTTCGATTAACGCCTCAAAATGCCCTACAAAAAAGTATAAAAAGATTGACCAAAAAATAGTTAAAATATAAAAGCTAATTAGTAACCCTGAATCAGAATATCGGATAAAATATTGAACAAAATTATTGAGATTAAGATAAATTGATGATTGTAATAAACCTTGAAGAATAAAAAAATTAACTAGAAAAGAAAATCCTAAGCAAAAAATAAAATTCATAGTAGTAAAAAGCCACGAACTAGGATATTTTTTATGACTTTCTAGGTAAGTAATTTCTCCCGTGTCAACATAAATTGGAGTTAATAATTTTTTCCCCTCTTTATTAAGTAAAAAACTACTTCCTAATCCTGAAATAAATATCCAAATAAGTAAATTATTATGAGAGTATTCTTTAAGATAACTACTATCAAATTCATCTGCTAAATTAACCGCTTGAATTAAGGCTTTTGTACCGTCTAAAATACCCTTATCAAAATTACCTTTTTTAAATTCAGGAGTAATTTTTTGATTAATAATATTACCTACTTTAGCATCAGGTAAAATGCCTTCAACACCATAACCCGTTTCAATTTCTACCCTTCTATCTTGTATCGATACTAAAAATAAAATACCATTGTCCATATCTTTTTTACCAATACCCCAATGATTGAATAACTCTGTAGTAAATTGTTTGGGTGTGGGATAAGGTTGAGTGGTATCTACCGTAACAATCGCAATTTCAGTACCATTTTTTGCCTCTAATTCACTTATTTCTCGGTTTAATTCCTGTTTAGTTTTTTCACTTAAAATATTTGCCATGTCGCTTACCCAACCGTTATAAATCTGTCGAGGATTTGGCACTTCTTGAATTGTTAAACTATGACTTATTAAAGGAAAAATAAAGATAGATAAACAAAGTAACATCCCTAAAAAAAACTTTTGATACGCAGTTTTTATTTTCATCACTGTTTCACCGTTCATTATTTTATCGTCATGTTAGCATAAAAAAAAGATACCAATATTCGCAAAGATTTGGTATCATTAAAAATATCACATAAATCAAACTACTAAAGCAAATTAGTCGAATGATAAACTATAACTATGAGTTTAAAGTAGAACTGACTCAGGAGCAAACTTCTAAGGCCGACTTATACCTAGAAGGATGTCGCAAAGTCTATAACTACGCACTCAGAGAACGGAAAGACTGGCTTAATTCTAGGAAATGTGCCGTTAATAGTTGTTCTTTGTATCAGGAATATATAATACCTACGGATACCCCCTATCCAAATTACAATTATCAAGCTAAGAATCTTACTCAATATCGCAAAAGATCCGAAGAATTAAAACAAATACACTCACAGGTTTTGCAACAAACCTTAAAGACTTTAGACCGAGCTTTTGAGGATATGAGAAAACATGAGAAGGGATTTCCCCGTTTCAAAAAGAGAATGCGTAGCTTCCTTTTCCCTCAGTTATCTCCTGATTGCTTGGGTTGTGAGCGAATTAAGCTACCGAGCTTTGGTTGGGTAAAGATTATTCAATCTCGTCCTTTCCCTGAAGGTTTCATTCCTAAACAATGTCGTATAGTTAAAAAAGCTAGTGGTTATTATGTTATTATCACATTTCAATCTGATGTGTCAGTACCTGATCCCTTACATGGCAAGACCTCCCTCGGTATAGATGCTAATATCTCTAATTTCCTTGCTACCAGTCAAGGGGACATAGTTGATGCCCCAAAATTCCTAGACCAATATCTGAGTAAGATTAAATTGCTACAAAGACGTTTAAAACATAAGGTCAAAGGAAGTAAAAACTGGCAAAAGCTACAACGAAAAATCGGACTACTTCACGAAAAAGTTACTAACACCCGTAAGGATTGGCATTTTAAACTTGCTCATTTCCTATGTCGAAAAGCTGAAAATATTTTCATTGAGGATATTAATTTTAAGGCTTGGGGACGAGGTATTTTTCGGAAGAAAAGTTTAGATTATAGTTGTGGGCAATTTTTTAATCAAATTCTCCCTTATGTTGCTTGGAAAACGGGTAGATTCTTTTTGAAAGTGGACAAAGATTTTTCTAGTCAAGAATGCCCTAGATGTCATAATCGCACAGGTAAAAAGCTACTCTCAGAAAGAACCCACAAGTGTCCTCACTGTGGCTATATCGTTGCGAGAGATGTTGCTAGTAGTATCATCATTCAACAAAGAGGAGAACGTGCGGTTGGTTTGCGTGCGACCCGTTCTAGCCAAAGTTTAGGTTAATACCAAAAACGTAAGCTAGGTAAGGATAACAGAAATGTACCTTGACAACTCTATATCTTGTGCGACCCGTTCTAACAAAAGTAGAGGTTAGCAACAACCAAAACGTAAGTTAGGTAAGGTTAACTTGTAAAACCTTACAACTTTACACCCTTGTAAGT
>NZ_JBLZFY010000103.1:0-14305 GCF_050753365.1 Geminocystis sp. CENA526 | reverse complement strand
GTCCTAGTCTAAAACCTTATCTTAAAAGTGTCTTTGAGGAATGTTATCAAGATGGACGAGAAATTGCAACACAAATATCTGAACTTCCCCTTAATACCTTCCCCGAAAAACCGATCGCACCTCTTGAACAAATCCTTGATGAAAACTGGCTTCCCTAAATCGTCACAAAACTTAACCAAAAGCTCGATCGAACCCCCCTCAAATTAGGGCATATTAAAAGTAGATGACCTAAAAATTAATAACATCCCATGACGATCGACTTTTTCACAGATAAAGTAATTTTAATTACGGGTGGCACAGGCTCTTTTGGTAAACAGTGTGTAAAAACTTTACTGACAAAATACAATCTCAAAAAAATTATTGTTTATTCCCGTGATGAATTAAAACAATGGGAAATGGCTCAAGTATTTGACGACGATCGAATGCGCTATTTTATTGGTGATGTCAGAGATATTGAGCGTTTGAACTTGGCTATGCGCGGAGTTGATTTTATCATTCATGCCGCCGCCTTAAAACAAATTCCTACAGCCGAATATAACCCCATGGAATGTATTAAAACCAATATTTTAGGGGCAAATAATATCATCGATGTTGCCTTAGCTTCAGGAGTACAAAAAGTCGTTGCTTTATCTACAGACAAAGCCGTTAACCCCACTAATTTATATGGTGCAACAAAATTGGCTTCCGATAAATTATTTGTCGCTGCCAATAACATTGCTGGTGGTTTACCTACCCGTTTTTCTGTCGTGCGTTATGGTAATGTAGTCGGTTCAAGAGGTTCTGTCATTCCCTTATTTCAAAAATTAGTCAAGGAAAACTCTTCAGAAATTCCCATTACTGATCCTCGTATGACTCGCTTTTGGATTACCCTTGAGCAAGGAGTGGAGTTTGTTTTAAAAGCATTTCAACGTATGAAAGGGGGAGAAACATTTATCCCCAAAATTCCCTCCATGAAAATGACTGACTTAGGAAGTTCGATCGCACCTAATATTCCTCAAAAAATTATCGGCATTCGCCCCGGTGAAAAACTACACGAAGCTATGTGCAACAGGGAAGTATCTCATTTAGTGTATGAGTTTCCTGATCATTTTGTCATTCGTCCTACCATCGAATTTCAGAATAAAATTGATTATTCTATGAATGAATTAGGAGAAAAAGGGCAATCCGTACCAGAAGGCTTTGAGTACAGTTCTGATAATAATACCGATTGGTTAACTAAAGAACAATTATTATCGATGATTTAACCTTTTTATGTACATCCCGCCACAAGCAATTATTCCAGAAGCTAAACTAACTAAATATTTATTAATATTTAAAACAAGAAACGATAAATCAAAATATTTATTATAAGGAGGCTTTACCGTCGATAATTGGCAAGAATTAAAATTAGCCATACAAACAATTATTAGAGATAATGAAGCTATAGAAGATATAACAGATCAATATGGCACATATTATCACCTGAGTTCGATATAACAGTGAAGCTGAAAACAATGTAGAATAAGGGTTTTGTCCTGACTTATAAATTTTATCTAAAAATAACAATGAAAAACCAGAGCTAAAATTATTCTTTTTTTAGCCTAATATATATTTATATTTATATAGATATTAAGTTTAAATTACTAATGCGGATAAAGAGTTTATTTCCTCTTTTTCTAATTGTAATTTAGGTTTTTTATCTTGCCATGTATAAGCGATTAATCCACCAATTACATTTACCAAAAAATTAATTGGACTTCGGTGTCGTGAATGAACTATTTGCGATATATTTTGTAACTACTCATTGACAGTTTCAATCAAAGAACGTTTTCTTAATATCAACTTTTCCCATAATTCTAACAATTTATTTTTCATCTTTTTTTTGAATGGTGTAATTAATTTAATATTTTTTTGATATAGTTCTTGAAATAAATCTTGGGAAATATAACCTTTATCTCCAAACAATCGCCCCCATAAATTTTGAGTTAAATATGGCACTGTTTTTCTGTCATCAACATTTCCTTGTGTAATTTTAAAAGCTAAGATTTCTCCTAATTCATTAATGATTAAATGCAGTTTAAACCCGAAATACCAATCAATCGAGCTTTTCCCCCAATGAGCTAAGTTATCAAAAACTTTATTTCTTTTGGCTCTTTTATTATGGCAAATAGCAATACCCATTGTGTCGATAAAAGAGATACCAGTACATTGCCCTTTACGAGTATTGAGATAAAAAATTAAAGGAATTAAAACCGAAGATTTAAGTTCAACAAAACGATTATAACTGACCAAATTAGGAAAATCTTGAAGGTGATAACTTTTTATATGATCTTGATAATAATGTTTGAAGTTTCGATAATTGGAATGATGAAAATAAATAATAATAGTCATAATTTCACTTAGGGATAATCGACTATTTTTGATTCTTTGTTTCTCTGTAGATGATAATAGTTGAAGATTAAAAGATGGTTCAAAAATTAAACAAAAATCATCAACCTCATAAAAGAGTGTTTCTAAGTTCATAAAAATCAATGGGAAAAAATAACATATTGATTATGAAATTAATAAAAAAGAAAAGGAGATATTGGCAATGAAATTTAATAACTATTTTACAAAAATTAACTTATTGATCTGAGTAAAACTGTTAATCTATTAAGAATTTTAAAGTAGTAAAAAATAGTCTAAAGCCAAAACTTATATTAGTTAAGAGTTTGAGACTATTTTCTTATATCGAACTGAGGTATTATCAAGTAATCGGAAATTTGCAAGGAATCAATATAAAAAATCTACCAGTTGTTACAATCTGGTTAAAACGAAAAACCGATAATCAATTTCAATTAATCACCCTAAAACCCTATCGAAAATAAAACTATGAATATTGAACTATACCAAGAAATCGCTTTAAGTCGTGACATTCCTGAATATCAATTAAAAAAAAGGGATATAGCAACTTTAATCGATTTTATCGATCATCCTACTGGTGGAGAAAAAGGCTGTGTTTTAGAAATATTTAACGCTGTTGGGGAATCCATTAACGTTATAACTGTACCCATTTCCGCTATTAAAAATTTAAGTATAAATGATATTTTAACGACCCGTCAATTAGTTAATCGTCTTTAAATTTGAGAAACGATATTATTTGAATCCACGGTTCAATACAAAATATTTTTTCATTCTAAGCCTGTCAAGAAATCTCACAACCTTTGATTATATTATTTTGAAAATTTGAGAAAATTAATTAATCATGAAAACAGTCGCTATTATTCAAGCCAGAATGGGATCAACTAGACTACCAAATAAAGTTATAAAAACATTGTGCGATCGCACCGTCTTATCCCATGTAATCGATCGAGTAAAAAACTGTAATAGGCTAGATCAAATAGTGGTTGCCACTACTACATTACCCCAAGATGATGCGATCGTCCAAGAAGCCCAACTATGTGGAGTAAATTGGTTTAGAGGTAATGAAACCAACGTTTTAGAGCGTTATTACCTAACAGCAAAAGAATATCAAGCCGATACCATCATGAGAATAACCTCCGATTGTCCTTTATTGGATATAGAGATTATCGAACAACTATTATCATACTTTCAAGAAGAAAATAACATGGGGTTAGGCATAGATTATCTCAGTAACACACTAAGGCGATCGTTTCCCATCGGTTTAGATGCAGAAGTTTTCACCTCTAACGCTTTGGAAAGAGCCTATGATTACGCCACCAAAGATTATGAAAAAGAACACGTTACCCCCTATATTTATCAACATCCCGATTTATTTTCTTTACATAACTTGAGTAATGACGATGATTTGTCTCATTATCGTTGGACATTAGACACCCCAGAAGATTACGAATTAATTAAGATTATTTATGAAAATTTGTATCCTGAAAATTCTTTATTTGGCATGGATGAGATATTATCATTTTTAGAAAATAAACCACACCTAACTAAAATAAATGGTAATGTTAAACAAAAACAATTAGGAGAATAATCAATGACTAATTTTAAAACGGAACAAGAGCAATTTTGGGCTGGTAATTTTGGAGATGAATATACTAATAGAAATATTGGGGCTAATATTATTGCTAGTAATACTGCTTTATTCTCAAAGATTTTATCACGGACAGAAAAAGTTAACTCAGTAATAGAATTTGGTGCAAATATTGGTCTAAATTTACAAGCTATTAGAAATTTATTACCACAAGTTCAGTTACAGGCGATCGAAATAAATGATACTGCCGTTAAGTTATTAGAAAAAATAGATAATATTAAAATATATAATCAGTCTATTTTAGATTTTATTCCTTTAGAAAAAGTTGATTTTGTACTCATTAAAGGTGTTTTAATTCATATTAATCCAGATTTTTTAGTGCAAGTATATGATTTACTCTATAATAGTTGTGGTCGTTATTTATGCCTATCAGAATATTATAACCCAACACCAGTAGAAATTAATTATAGAGGTCATTCGGAAAAACTCTTTAAACGAGATTTTGCAGGGGAAATTTTGGATCGATTTCCCAATTTTAGACTAATTGATTATGGTTTTGTGTATCATCGAGATCCATGGTCTTGTCAAGAAGATATAAATTGGTTTTTGTTAGAAAAAATATGAGTAAAATTAGTGTTTGTATATTAGATTATGGTAGTGGAAATGTTAAATCCGTTTATAATTTAGCATCTACCTTGTGTGATCAAGTGATTATATCCAATCAAAATGAAACCATTAAAAAAGCAACTCATTTGATTTTACCCGGTGTTGGTGCTTTCGGTTCTTCTATGGAAAAAATTTTAAAAAATATTCCTTTGGATATTTTACATCAGGAAGTTTTTGAACAAGAAAAACCCTTTTTAGGTATTTGTGTGGGAATGCAAGTTTTGGCAACAAAGGGATTTGAATTTGGAGAGTATAAGGGTTTAAACTGGATTCATGGAGAAGTGCAAAAAGTACAAGTTAAAGAGAAATCTTTGCCTCATATTGGCTGGAATAACTTAGAAATCAAACAAAAATCACCACTTTTAACTGATATAGATGATCAACATGATTTTTATTTTGTTCATAGCTTCACTTTCCGCAGTGAGGATGAGAATAATAATATTGCTTTCTCACATTATGAAGATAAAATATCCGCAGTGATAAATTATCGCAATATATACGGTGTTCAATTTCATCCAGAAAAGAGTCAAATAAGTGGAAAACTATTAATGAGAAATTTTTTGAACCTTTAATGATTAAAAATAGACTTATTCCCGTTTTATTATTAAAAGATGGTTGGCTTGTTCAAAGCAAAGGTTTTTCTCGGTTTCAAAAATTAGGAAATCCGATCGTAGCAGTGAAAAGACTTAGTGAATGGGCTGCTGATGAATTAATATATCTTGATATTAGCCGTGAGGAAGAATACGATTTAGCAAGAGATGATTTAAAACATCCTAATAGACAGAATTTTTTAGATATTATTGAGGATGTCTCCACTTTTGCGTTCATGCCAATTACTGTTGGTGGTAAGATTAAAACTTTAAATGATATTGAAATAAGACTGAAAAAAGGAGCAGACAAAGTTGCTATTAATACAAGAGCAGTAGAAAATCTTGATTTTATCAAAGAATCTGCTCAAGAATTTGGCTCACAATGTGTAGTTATTTCCATTGATGTTAAATTGGAAGAAAAAGAATATATTGTTTATACTAATGGAGGAAAAAAACGCACAAACTACAAGGTAAAAGAATGGGCTAGGATAGTTCAAGATTATGGTGCAGGGGAGATTTTAATTAATTCAATTGATAGAGATGGTAGTAGAATGGGGTATGATTTAAACTTGATTCAATTAGTTTCTGAAACAGTTAACATCCCCACGATCGCACTAGGGGGTGCAGATGATTGGGAAGATTTTGAGGAGGTTTTAACAAAAACAAAAGCGGACGCTGTAGCCGCCGCTAACATCTTTCATTATCGAGATCAAAGTGTTTATCTAGCTAAAAAATATTTATTTGATCAAGGGCTTAATGTTCGTAAACCTTTCTTAATCGAAATAGAAAAAATTTAGGAAATTAAATTATGAAATATTGTACTAAATGTGTTTATCCTCAAGTGAGTGTTAATTTAGAACTTGACGAAGAAGGGGTATGTTCTGCTTGTCGAGTAGCAGAAAAATTTGAAGAATTGAGCGAAGAATTTTGGGCAATGAGAGAACAAAAATTTGCCAAGATTGTCGATCGAATTGTTAAGAAAAATCAATCGAATTATGATTGCATCATACCAGTTAGTGGTGGTAAAGATAGCTATTTTCAGACTTATATTATGGCAGAAAAATATGGTTTGAAACCTTTACTTGTAACTTATCACGGGAATAATTATCTTCCTGAAGGGGATTATAACAGAGATCGCATGAGACACCTATTCAATGCTGATCATTTAGTTTATGGACCAAGTGTAGAAGTTTTAAAAAAATTAAATAGAATTTGTTTCAAAAAAATGGGGGATATGAATTGGCAAAATCATTGCGGTATATTTACTTTACCCGTAATTGTTGCTGTGAAATTTAATATTCCTTTAGTTATTTGGGGGGAAACAACTTGGGATATTTCAGGAATGTATGAACCTGATGATTTTGTAGAATTTAGTAATCGAGTACGTCATGAGCATGGTTTGAGAGGCTATGAATGGTATGATCTAATTAATGAACCTGATGAACCATTGACAGAAAAAGATATGATGTGGGCAAAATATCCAACGGATGAAGAAATTTTAAAAGTTGGGGTTCGTGGTTTATATATTGGTAATTTTTTCAAATGGAATCCCTATAAACATACAGATTTAATGAAACAAAAGTATCAGTGGAAAGAAGCTGAACAACCTTTTGAGAGAACATATCGCCGAATATCTAACTTAGATGATAGATATGAAAATGGTATTCATGATTTACTTAAGTTTGTCAAATTTGGTTATGGGCGCGCTTCTGATCATGCGTCAAAAGATATTCGTCTGGGTTATATGTCTAGGGAAGAAGGTATCGAAAAGGTAAGAGAGATGGATCATGTTGTATCTAGTGATTTAGAGTATTGGCTTAACTATGTGAATATGACAGAAACTGAATTTTGGGAAATTGCCGATACTTTCAGAAATCCTAGAGTTTGGTGGATAGAAAATGATATGTGGTATAAAGACAACATTTGGGGTGAACCTTCAGCCTATGGTTCTGTATATCTTAAAGATTCAGACAGGGCAAAATATCTAAGATAAGATTTCAATAAAAAAATTATGATCATAATCATTTAATCAGGGGTATCAAAATGAAAAAGTATGGAAAAGATATTAATTCAAAAGAAGCGTGGGATGAAATGGCAAAAAGTTATTCAGAAAAACTTGCTAATGAATATCATAAGCACAGATTAGATGTTATTAATTCGTTGATTCCTGAAGAACTTTATCAGACAGGAAAAAATATATTTGATTTTGGATGTGGAGATGCAATTCATTTTGAGCAATTTCTTGATCAGGGAGTAAAAATAACTGGTGTTGACATTTCCCCTGAAATTATTACTTTGGCAAAAGAACGTCTTTGTCAAATTAAATCAAATCCAGATTTAGTGAATATAGGTGGAGTATCTTTTCTCAGTGACATGAAATCTAGCTCATTAGATGCGATTCTTAGTTTTAATGTTCTGGCATACTTGACAAATGAGGAAGAAGAACATTTTTATAAAGAAGCATCTCGTGTGCTTCGACAAGGCGGTTATCTGATTGTGACTCATTCCAATGAATTATTTGATATGTATAGCATGAATCAATACACGGTTGATTTTTTAAGTCGTCATTTGATCACAGATGGTGAATTAAAAACCTCTTTGTCAAAATTAATCATTCATTCTTCAGAAAAAGAAAACGTCTCCACTTATAATGTTCGAGAAAATCCCCTTAATTATCAATTCAAATTAGCTAAATATGGATTTAAAGAACAAAGACAAGAATTTATCAATCTTCATCCTGCCCCCCCCCATTGTTAACAACAAATAAATCTTATCCTGACACTTTATGCTACAAAGATGAAGATAAATGGAAACTAATGTTTGCTTGTAGTATCTTTGGCTCACTGTCAATAAAAATTTAACCCTTTATATTTTGGGAATTATTCGCTACTGAAAGCTACTGAAAATTTTAAATATTCCAGTGTCATAAAAATACTCTGAATCAGGTTAAAACAATTAACTCCTATGCTAGAAAAAAATCTAAAATCCCTTACAGAAGAAGATATTCGCCCTGCTAAATTAATGATAGATCAACAAAAATGTGTAGAGGTCGATCGACAATTTTTACTATCTAATAGAAATAAATGGGTTGAAGTTTCCTGCCCTGCTTGTATGTCCTCAGAATCTAACTTTTATGGAGAAAAAGAAGGTTTTACTTATGTTGAATGTAAAAAGTGTGGCACAGTCTATACAAATCCTAGACCCTCTTTAAATTTGATGCACGAATTTTATGCAAATTCTCAAAACTATGCTTATTGGAATAAATATATTTTTCCAGCTACAGAAGATAATCGTCGTGAACGTATTTTTTGCCCAAGAGCAAAAAAACTTGTGGAATACTGTCGTAAGTTTGGGGTAAAAACTAATACTTTGCTCGAAGTTGGCGCTGCTTTTGGCACATTTTGTGAGGAAATTCGTAAGGAAAATTTATTTCAAAATATTATCGCTTTGGAAATGACACCAGACTTAGCATCCACTTGTCGTGGGCGAGGTTTTGAAGTTTTAGAAATGTCAATAGAAGGAGTACAAAAAGATCAAATTGCTGATGTAATTGCTTCTTTTGAAGTCATTGAACATCTTTTTTCGCCTCATGAATTTATCATGCAATGTTCAAGGCTATTAAAACCGAATGGTTTACTGGTACTAAGTTGCCCTAATGTGCGTGGTTTTGATGTAGCAACTCTCAAGACTTTATCGAGCACTTTTGATCATGAACACGTTAACTATTTTCACCCTCAATCTCTTTCTTTGTTAGTTGAACAATGTGGTTTTAAAGTCTTAGAAGTGCAAACGCCAGGGCAATTAGACGCAGATTTAGTAAGAAAACAAGCTGTTAATGGTTTAATCAGTCTTGACAATCAACCTTTTTTACAAGAAATATTAATTAATCGTTGGGATGAAATCGGCGACTCTTTTCAAAAATTTCTTGCAGATCATAAATTGTCGTCTCATATGTGGATCGTTGCTCAGAAAATCTAAAAAAAATAAATATGGTCAATAAATCTATTCCGAGAATTGAATATTTAAAAGTACAAAACTATCGAGCATTACATCACTTAGAATTAAAAAATATTACCCCTTTAACTATTTTTTTAGGAGCAAATGGTAGCGGAAAATCTACTATCTTTGACGTTTTTGCCTTTTTATCAGAATGTTTTACCGAAAGTCTGCGCAAAGCATGGGATAGGCGGGGAAGATTTCGAGAATTACGCACCAGAGGCACAAATGAACCGATTATTATAGAAATTAAATACCGAGAAACCAGTAATTCCCCTTTAATTACCTATCATTTAGCCATTGATGAAGAAAATAATCGCCCCTTTGTGGCAGAAGAATGGTTACATTGGCGTCGGGGTAGTCATGGTAAACCTTTTCGTTTTTTGGACTTTAAAAAAGGGCAAGGAGAAGTTGTGAGCGGTAAAATGCCTGATGATGAAGACGATCGCATTTTTGAACAGTTAGAATCCTCTGAATTTATTGCAGTCAATACATTAGGGCAATTTGCCAAACATCCCAGAGTCAATAATATTCTATATGTTTTCTAATATCATTATTCGTGCGGATGCGTCTTTAAATATGGGTACTGGACATATTATGCGTTGTCTTGCTTTTGCTCAATATTTACAAAAACATCAAATTAACCCGATTTTTATTTGTGCCGAATTACCAGAGAATTTACAAATAAGATTAATAAGTGAAAACATCGAATTTATTTTAATCAATGCAGAGTTAGGCAGTAATCAAGATGCTCAAATTACTATTAATTTAGCTAAAATATATATAGTAAATTGGGTTATTATTGACGGTTATCAATTCGATTTTAAATATCAAAAACAATTAAAAGAAGCAGGTTTTAAAATACTATGTTTTGATGATTATGGACATTGTAATTATTATTATGCAGACTTGATTTTAAATCAAAATTTTGGTGCAAATCAAGAGTTATATAATCATAGAGAAAGTTATACTAAATTATTGTTAGGAAGTGATTATACATTACTAAGAAAAGAGTTTTTAGGGTGGCAAAAATGGCAAAGAGAAATTAAACCCCATGCAAGTAAAATTTTAGTCACAATGGGAGGAAGTGACCCTGATAATGTTACTTTAAAAGTTATTCAGGCTTTGTCTTTAATATTTGACTCCCCAGATGATCCCCCCCAACTCCCCTTACTAAGGGGGGAGTCGAAGACGGGGAAATGTTTAATAAGGGGGGAGTTAGAAGTTGTTGTTATTGTTGGGGGTAGTAATCCTCATTTTGAGTCTTTAAAAAATTATTGTGATACTTTACCTCTTAATATCACTTTAAAACAAAATGTTGATGATATGCCTGAATTAATGGCGTGGGCGGATATGGCTATTTGTGCAGGAGGTTCGACTAATTGGGAATTGGCTTTTATGGGTTTACCAAGTATCGTTATCATGATCGCCGATAATCAGAGAGAAATTGCTCAAAATTTAGCCCAAATGGGTTTAATTATCAGTTTAGGATGGTGGGAAAATGTAAGCATTGATATGATTAATAATGCAATTTTAGGGTTAATTCAAGATCAAAATAAACGAGAAGATATGAGTTGTTTAGGAAGACAATTAATTGATGGGAAGGGGTGCGATCGAATCTTCCAAGCAATGTTATAGATTGACTCTAATTTTATTTTATCTGGTTATACCGATGGATAATTTTGGGAAAAATATTATGAAAAATACAACTATTATTATCAAAGACTTGAGAAATTAACAAAATGATCTACAATAAATAATAATCCATTTAATCAACTATTGAGCAACGGATTTAAACTGATGTATCAACAAAGTAATCCTCCTCTTTCTCCGAAAGAAATATTACCAACCATGTATGATTTACCTAGTGAAACTCTGGAGGATCAAGGTTTGCCTGACGAATTTCATCTTTTACAACCAGAATTATTAAGAGTAACATTTCTCCCCCCTGACTATCCTCAAAATCAAGTTTTTGTAGCTAGTGATCTGAATTTGTATTATGATCCCCGTCATCCTCAATGGTATAAACGCCCTGATTGGTTCGCCGTTTTAGGTGTATCTCGTTTATATGAGGAAACAGAGTTAAGATTAAGTTATGTCACTTGGCAAGAAGGGATTAATCCTTTTGTTGCGATCGAACTTATATCCCCGGGTACAGAATCAGAGGATTTGGGTCAAACTTTAAGAGAAATTAATCAACCTCCGAATAAGTGGGAAGTATATGAAAGAATACTCAGAATCCCCTATTATTTTGTCTATAATCGTTATAATAACGAGTTTCAAGGATTTGGGTTAACAACGAATCGCTATCAAAATTTATCCCAGACTGAACAGGGATTTTGGTTGCCCGAAGTTAGAATGGGATTGGGATTGTGGCAAGGTAGTTATCAAGGGATTGAGCGTTTGTGGCTGAGATGGTATGATGAGGAAGGTAACTGGCTTCTTACTCCCACAGAAAGAGAACAACAACGGGCTGATCAAGCTGAGAAGGAGAATCAAAGGTTACGAGAATTGTTAAGACAAGCCGGAGTCGAAATTCCTGATGATACAATTTAGCTAAATATTATACCTAACCGTGAAGATTATCAACTCAGAAAGCTAGAGAAATCATATTTAGAATATGTTATAACGAAATAGTCCTTTGCCAATTTATCAAATTAGAGTTTAAGTCTATGCAGTATTTCTCATCAAATTTAATCAAAAATAATATATCGACTATATTAGAAACCGTCAAAAAAGAACCAGTTGTTATTTCTCAAGAACAAGAGGAAGTAGCTGTTATCTTATCCATAGAAGAATATCAAAAAATTGTCTCTTATAATATTCAAGACTTTCAAGATTTTTGCGATCGAATCAGACAAAAAGCGGAGGCTAAAGGATTAACAGAAAGCAAACTTTTAGAAATTTTAGCTGATGAATAAACCTTTTTTTGTGATTAACAATATCTTAATCAGTAGATTAATTCTACCAAATTCTATTCCTGCTCAAGCAGTCAGATTAGCATTAGAAATTGGAATATTATTAATTTCTGATCCAACTTTACAGGAATTGTTAACAGTTATAGAAAGGAAAAAATTTGACAAATATGTTTCTCTTGGAGAGAGAAAAGAGTTTATTCGTAAATTACAAATTATTGCTAGAAAAATAGAGATTACTGAACATTTTAATATCTGTCGTGATCCCAAAGATGATAAATTTTTAGAATTAGCAATCAATCGTAAAGCTCAATTTATTATCACGGGAGATGAAGATTTATTGGTACTTAATATTTTTCGTGGAATAGAAATTATAACTCCTAGAGATTTTACTAATCAATTTTCTAGCTAGATTAACGATAAAATTATGCCTAATCGTGAAGATTATCAACTCAGAAAACTGGAAAAGTCAGACTTAGAATTAGTGTTAAATTGGCGTAATTCAGAGAGAATTAGAGCGAATATGTACACTGATCATGTTATTAGTTTAGAAGAACATTTAGCATGGTATGAACGCATAAAAGATGATAAAATCTCTATTTATTTAATTTGTGAATATCAAAATAAACCCATTGGATTAATAAATTTTACCAATATCGATAATAAAAATAATAAATGTTATTGGGGTTTTTATTTAGGAGAAATAGATGCACCTTTAGGATGTGGCATTGTCATGGAATTTTTGGCTTTAGAATATATTTTTGAAAAGGTGGATATTAGAAAATTATGTTGTGAAGTTTTATCTTTTAATGATAAAGTCGTCAAACTTCATAAAAAATTTAGGTTTAATGAAGAAGGTATTTTTAAAGAGCATATATATAAAAATAATCAATATCAAGATGTTATTTGTTTAGCTTTATTTAAAGATATTTGGTTAGAAAATAAAGAAAAATTAAGTAAAGTAGTGTTTAGAAATTAATTAGAAGCCTATAGCAGTGAAATGCGTCCTTTTCCCCATGTTCGATCGATCCAAGCAGTAGAATATCTTGCTAGGGTGAGGGGTGCTATGATTGGGGTGGAGGGTGCTGAAGCCTTTATGTTAGTTATAAATATATCGAGATAAAATTATGGTTGCTCAACTTCAAGTCAAATACTATACTCCAGAAGAATATTTGGAATTAGAACAAAAATCAGATACAAGAAATGAATATATTGACGGAGAAATAATCCCCATGACAGGAGGCACAACTAATCACAATCAGATTGCTGGTAACTTTTATCGGGCTTTTCCCCTAACTATTAACAATCAAGATTATTACATTTATATTAATGATGTGAAGTTATGGATTGATGATTATCGTTTTTATAGCTATCCTGATTTGATGATTATCGAAAGTAAACCTATTTATCAGTCTGACAACAATACTATAGTAATTAATCCGAAAGTGATTATTGAGGTTTTATCGGATTCTACTCAAAAGTATGATAAAACTGAAAAATTTAGAGCTTATCGATCGTTACCTAGTTTACAGGAATATATCCTGATTTCTCAATCTAGTTACTATGTAGAACAGTTTATCAAACAAACGGAACAACAATGGTTATTTAATGCCCTTGAAGGAGAAAATAATCAGCTTTCTTTAGTTAGTATTAATTTCTCTATTTCTTTCAATAATTTATATCAGAGAATTGTTTTTAATTCCTAGTCATTGTAATACTTGTTAAAAGAAAAAATGTTGATTCAAGATTTATCATTACAAAAAAGGCAGTTTTTCATTAATTTAATCAAAAAAAGAGTAAAATCTGGTACAGGTAGCAGTGTCGAATTTTTACACAAACGTACTTGGACTTATCCTGTGAGTAACTTAAATTCTATTATCACACAAGCATCTTTTGTCATTGTCGGGGGTATCGCAACTCGATTATATATGCCTGAAAGAATGACATTAGATATTGATATTTTAATTAAAGCTGAAGATTGTGAAGTTGTTTATCAAGATTTGCAAAATGCTAATAGCCAAAAAATTGGAGATTTAAGCATTTCAGGTAGTCAATGGCAATTAGCAGATAATACTTCTTTAGACGTATTGGTAGGGGAAGATGAATGGGTTGCGGAGGCGATTTCTATACCTAATTATGCCCCAGATGGTTTGCCCATAATTGCTTTA
>NZ_JBLZFY010000102.1:0-14523 GCF_050753365.1 Geminocystis sp. CENA526 | reverse complement strand
CCCTCTCCCCCCTCTCCCTCCCTCTCTCTTCTTCAACTATTCACTATTTCGATCGAACATTTATGAGTCAAAATTCTATTACAGTAATTGGAGGTGGTTTAGCAGGTACAGAAGCCACATGGCAAATCGCCCAAGCAGGTATCCCCGTTACTCTCTATGAAATGCGTCCCGTTGTCAAAAGTCCAGCCCACCATAGCGAGGAATTAGCTGAATTAGTGTGCAGTAACTCCTTTGGGGCGGATGCCATCGATCGATCGGCAGGATTATTACACGAAGAATTACGGATTCTTGACTCTATTGTAATACGCACTGCGGATGCCCACAAAGTTCCCGCAGGAGGGGCTTTAGCGGTCGATCGAGGAGTTTTTAGTCAAAAACTTACGAAAACCCTCGCTAATCACCCTTTAATCACTCTTAAACGAGAAGAAATTAAGGCTATACCCTCCGAAGGTATTGTAGTATTAGCCACAGGACCTCTCACCAGTCCACCCCTTGCCCAAGAATTACAGAATTTGACAGGTATGGATTACCTTAACTTTTTTGACGCAGCGAGTCCGATTATTGTGGGAGAGTCCATCAATAAAGACATTGCCTTTCTTGCCTCCCGTTACGACAAAGGAGAAGCGGCTTATCTTAATTGCCCCATGAATAAAGAGCAGTATCTACATTTTTGGCAAGAATTACGTCAAGCGCAACAAGCGGAATTAAAGGATTTTGAGCGAGAAAACGCCAAGTTTTTTGAAGCCTGTTTACCCATTGAAGAATTAGCACAACGGGGAGAAGATACCATGAGATATGGTCCTTTGAAACCCATTGGTTTATTTGATTCGCGCTTAGGAGACTTTAAGGAAAATAAAGATAAACGCCCCTATGCTGTTGTACAATTGCGCCAAGAAGACAAGGCTGGACAGTTATGGAATATGGTAGGGTTTCAAACAAATTTACGATGGGGAGAGCAACAACGGGTATTTAGGATGATACCGGGGTTAGAAAATGCGGAGTTTGTGCGTATGGGGGTAATGCACCAAAACACATTTTTAAATGCACCTCAACTCTTGAAAAATACTTTACAGTTCAAATATAGAGACACTTTACTGGCGGCAGGGCAAATTATCGGCACGGAAGGTTATACGGCGGCGGCGGCTGGAGGTTGGTTAGCAGGTACAAATGCCGTGAGAGTCGCTCAAAACAAAACCCCTTTAACCCTTCCTAATGTCACGATGATGGGTGCATTATTTGAGTTTATCAGTACTGCTGATGCTAAACATTTTCAACCGATGCCTCCTAATTTTGGCATTATTCCCCCCTTTCCTCATAAAATACGCAATAAACGGGAACGTTATCAAGCCTACGCTAGTCGATCGATCGAACTTCTTAAAAAAATATTGTGAAGAATATAATCTATAATGGATTTTTTTCAAATAATTTAAAGAATAAACGGATAATATTACAATCTTTTTGGGAAAAATTAAGATTCGAGATTTTTTAGAATATCAAGAATTACTGGTTTTAGTACAGGTAAATAAGTCTGAGTAGTATCCCAAATAATTTGTAAATCAATGCCAAAATATTTATGAATTACAATATCTCTCATGCCAGTAATTTCTTTCCATTCTATTTGAGGGTATTGTTCTCTAATATAGGGTAAGTTATTGGTGATTTTTTTTGTAGCTTCTCCTATTCTTTCTATTCCGTGAATAACGGCAAAAATAGTTTTTTCATCATTACAAAACCTATTAAAATTATAGCCCTCTGTAAATCTATTAATAGAATCGATCGTATTTAAAATATCATTAAGATAGTCTTTAGAGGTTCTTTTCATAAATAAATAACCTCACTTAAAATTTGTTTACCGATATGAGGTTTTAAACCTTTTTTCATTACTAAATCTACCTTTTTACCTAACCTATCACTAAATAAGTTTTGTAACTTTATATATTTAACTAATCCGAATCTAGCTTCTGGTTTAAAAGTGATTAATAAATCAATATCACTATTTTTTGTTTGTTCACCTCTCACATAAGAGCCAAATAAACCCAATTCTTCTATATGATATTCTTCTTCAATTTCAGATTTTATTTTTCTTATTTTGTCCTTAAGAACATCTAAATCGTTATCTGTTACAGTACTCATGGTAAAATCCTCATTAAGTTATAAATCAGGTTGGGGATAATTTGTGCTTACTCCTAACTTAATTCTACTCTCAAACATCCGAATCATTACATAAACAGGGGAGGTAAAACCGCTTAAATACCATTGAACAAATTTACCCATACTATCAATACCTTACCTCTTTAATCGATCGAACTTCTTAAAAAGATGTCTATTGAAAAATATTGAAAAACTTAGCGATATTATCCCAAATTGAAGAAACAGACTTAGTAAATTTATCCCACATACTATCATTGTTATTTCTTCTTTTAATTGGTTCATTGGAATTACTAAATTTATTTTCATATTTATCATCCCACCAATTATCATTCATTTCATCATGATTAGCTATATTTTGATTTTCAATAGCTTTAGATTCATTATTTAATCTATCGAAATTATTATCAATAATAGGTGTTGAAGTAAAGGTATCTTCCCAATCATTATCTTTAGTATTTTCAGAAGATGAAAAGGCATTACTAAAATTATTATTTTTAGCTTCTTGAGAAGATGAAAAAGCATTACTAAAATCGTTATTTATAGCAGGAGAAGTTTTACTATTTTTATTTGTTGCTTTAGTTTTTGAAGAAGATTTATTGATAATGCGATAAGTTGTATCTCTCTGATTCTTACTACTAAAAGATTTACATAAAATTTTCATTAATTCATCTCATCAAGAATTTTCCGATGTTATTGATGATTTTAATTTGTTTCCTTCTTTAATTATTATTGATGATGTAGAAAACATTTTTGAAAGTGGAGAATTAGCAGGTAAATATCTTTCTGAATATAATAATTATAATCAGTTTTTTAACCAAATATTAACTAATAATCATCACAGTTGTTTGTTATTAATTAGTTCAGAAAAAATACCTAGTATGAAAAATATTGAGTATTTATATCTTCAAGGATTAGGAAAATCTGCTAGAAATTTATTACAAGAAAATCAATTAAATGGTGAAGATAAATGGGATGATTTAATTAATTTGTATCAAGGTAATCCTTGTTGGTTAAATATTATTTCTGATACCATTAATAATTTATTTGATGGTAATGCTAGTATTTTTTTTGTCTGAGCAAAACTACAATAAAAATGATTTATTTTTAGGGGATATAAAAACACATTTAGAATGGCATTTACAGCGTTTATCTCCTCTAGAAATTAAAGTAGTTAAATGGTTAATAAAACAAAATCAACCGATAAATTTATCGCAAAAATTAACTGATATTGAAATCTCTAATACTGAATTTAGAGAATCGATCGAATCTTTAATGAAACGTTGTTTATTAGACAAAATAGTCATAGAAAACATAACTTACTTCCAACTCAATAATATATTTAAAATATATTGTAAAAAGGTTTAAAATTAGCTCAGTATTTCAGTTAATAAATAAGGGTTGAATATTATTCAACCCCTACGAATCAAGACAAAATTTTTTCTATCAAAAGCCTAATTTTATTGGTGCATTGCTCGTGCTAATTCGGCGGCTACTTTAGGGCGAGAGAATTGTGGAGGGGGTAATTCTCCACGGCGTAACATTTCTCTTACTTTTGTACCAGAGAGGTGGATTCTTTCTTCTTTGGTAGCGGGGCTAGTTTTTGAGGTTGCCATTTGATCTGTTACGGTACAGTAGAAAGCGTGCTCGAACATCATGGGGGTAATACCTAATTCTTCGGGTTTGAACTCTCCGAAAATTAATTGTGCATCATAAGTACCATAATAGTCACCTACTCCTGCATGATCTCTACCGACAATGAAGTGAGTACAGCCGTAATTTTTGCGGATTAAAGCATGGAAAATAGCTTCTCGTGGTCCAGCATAGCGCATAGCAGAAGGGTTAATGGCAAGGATAACTCGATTTTGAGGGAAGTAGTTTTCTACCATGATTTCATAACAACGCATCCGCACATCGGCAGGGATGTCATCGCTTTTGGTAGCACCGACAAGGGGATGTAAGAATAAACCGTCAACGGTTTCTAAGGCACATTTGATGATGTATTCGTGGGCGCGGTGAATGGGATTGCGAGTCTGAAAACCTACAACTGTCTTCCAACCTCGATCAAGGAACATTTTACGGGATTCTGCGGGATCAATTTGATAGCTTGGGAAGTAAGGGTGAGCGTCTCTTTGTAGTAACCAGATGGGACCAGCAAGGTTAATTTCTCCTTGTTGATATACTACTTTTACGCCCGGGTGAGCTTCTTCATCGGTTTTATAGACGTTTACGGCTTCGTGGGTTTTATTATAACGGTATTTTTGGGTTAATTCGAGGACTCCGACAAATCTACCGTGAGGATCATCTAAACGTACCCAACTGCCTTCTTTTAAGGGTTCGGCTACTTCTTCTGTGACTGATAGGGTGACGGGTACAGACCAAGGTAAACCGTTCATCAGACGCATTTCTTCTACTACTCTTTCGTAGTCGTCTTGTCCCATAAAGCCGTTAAGAGGACTAAAGCCTCCTATGGCAATCATCACTAAATCTGAAGTGGCTCGATCGTCTAGTTGAACTCTAGGTAATTTATCCGCTTGTGCCATAAATTCATCCCTTTCTGCAAGGGTGGCAATACGATTAACTAAATGCCCTCCATGGGGTGCGATCGTTTCTATAACCTTTGTCATATAAATTTATTTAAAATAATATTCGGTTTTATCCTATCTTAAAAATGTCAAAAAGAGGACTCCCATTCGTGATATTTCTCAACCAAAAAAAGTCTCACCTAATTTGGGGAGATGAATTTTTGACCAAGAAAAGAAAATATTGCGTAGTTCGACTACGCTCACCACAAGTAGCAATTCCTTATTTTTGGATCGATTTTTGATTTTTGAGATCAGAGTTTGTAACTGTATAATGCTATCCTGTTTTTTGAGCAAAAATTCCTAAAATTACTCACTTTTTTATTTACTTAACGATGCCCCAAGCCTTTATTTTTATAGCTTTCTGATTTATTCAGCAAACCCTAACTATTCTAATCTTTTATTTAGAGCAAGATGTACAAACATTTTTGAAATATTTACTGACTGCCAATGTATTCATGGGTAACAGTACGGTATATTCCCGTACTGAACTGGAGTAGCATCACTTGTCAGCCCCGATGAATACGATCGAATAATTTCGATCGAGTTAATTTGTACCTGCAAAAACCACTGAGGGGAATTTTTGTTGAGCTTGAAGCATACTTGTTACTCTACCTTTTTCTTGCCAGAAGTTGATAACTTCGGTAGCCTGATTGAGTAATTCAATTTTCTCATGATCAGTGATCCAATTTTTCTTATCTAACTCGTCTTTCAATTCCTGCCAAGCATCACTACGAGGCCAGAAATAATAAGCGGTTAAAGGGCTTGTACCTTTGCTGATAACATAATCAACGGCTAAAGCCACATCTTTATCTAACCAAACGACTTTTAATACAAACCTAGAATCAATTTTTGTTTGAACGGCGGATTCCAATTAAACCTCCAAAGGACAATTTTAATATAAAATTTGACATATCGATCGATTATAACCTAATATGTGCAATTATTTTCAATGTCCTAGGGATTTTTCAGAACCATGATTAATGTAATTTGTAAACAGAAGATATTTAACAATATAGAAGCGATTATCTTTGATAAAGACGGCACATTAGCAGATTCTGAGAATTTTTTGCGAGAATTAGCCTTAAAACGAGCCAGATTAATTGATGCTCAAATACCGGGGGTTTATGAGCCTTTATTGATGGCTTTTGGAGTAGAAAATGATTATCTCAACCCGACAGGATTAATGGCGGTAGGTAGTAATAAAGAAAATCAAATTGTGGCGGCAGGTTATATTGCGGAAACAGGTCGAAGTTGGTTTGAATCCCTTTCGATCGCATCGGAAGCATTTAATAACGCTGAAAAATCCTTTCCTACCCGTGGCAAAACCTCACCTTTGTTTGCAGGAAGTTTGGAAGTATTGCAAGAATTGAAACAACAAGGCTTAAAAATAGCTATCCTATCGGCGGATACTACCCAAGGAGTTAGGGAATTTGTGGAAAATCATCAACTAAACGACTATATCGATTTAATTATGGGGGTTGACAGTGGTTTATTTAAACCCGATCCTCGTTTATTCTTACAAGCCTGTGACACATTGGGAGTCAAACCAGAAAATAGCCTAATGATAGGAGATTCCCAAGGGGATATTGCTATGGGAAAAAGTGCCAACGCAGGAGGGGTTATCGGTATTTGTTGGAAATATCCCGAAGCGCCCCATTTGCAAACGGCAGATGCAGTAATTTCAGACTTAGCAGACTTACAAATAAAATTGTAGGTTGGGTTAGAGATAGCGTAACCCAACAAAACCTTGATAAAGTCTATATGTAGGGAGTAACGTCTTCCTTGCAATCATCTGCTAAGTAAGAGAGCGATCGAAATCGTAAACCGACCATTTGCTCATATAATGGATTTAACTCACACATCGGCGGAATATGGACAATTTTCTTGCCAAATAGAGTTATATCCCGTTCAAAAGGACACTGAGACGGTATCATTTTACACAAAAAACGGGCAACTCTGGGATCTTTTACCTCCATACCATCTAACCAATTTTTTACAGGTTTTAACACATCTGGATGTTTAGTTTCTCCTGTTTTTTCTGCTTCGGGATGCCATAAAGTGGCTTCTAAGGATTTTAAAGCCTCTAAATCCAATCCTAATGCCTCTTGAAAACTATGAACAGTATCTGCTTCAGATTTACTATACACCCCATTGGCAATAGCCATCATTACAGCAGTGCGCAAGAAATTTTCTTTGAGAGAATTATCATCTCCGAAAACCTCTGCTAACTCTTGAGGAGTAATAGTTTCTAAGTTACCCAAATCTGTGTTAGGGATAAGTTCATCTTGGGTTAAACTAGCTATAAACTCTTGTTCTTCAGGATCAAAATGTCCATCTGCATAGGCTACCGTGAGTAAACCCCTTAACCATGCGCAAATTTGCTCATCAGTATATTGATCAGGAGTGCATTGTGTTGTCATATTCTATGATCTAAATTTCAGATTATTTTCTTTCATTTTATCATAGTCAAATAAAATCATGAAACAATACAAAGAAGCCCAATATTGTAGGTTAAGTCACCTTAATTCGTAACAAAAAAAGCAAGAGTGAAGAGTGAAAAATAACGTAGGGGCTTAATATATTAAGCCCTCCCCATCAGAAAATAATCACCGTATGTTAATTCTACCTGTCCACTTGTCCACCTGTCTCTTAATTCCTAATTCCTAATTCCTAATTCCTAATTCCTAATTCCTAATTCCTAATTCCTAATTCCTAATTCTTAATTCCTAATTCTTAATTCTTAATTCTTAATTCTTAATTCTTAATTCTCCATTTTATAGCTCCAGCGTAATAAAGTAATTCCTAAACCGTATTTTAAGGCTTCTAAAATCCAGTAACCTTCATGCCATGAAATCATCGCTTTAGGCATAGCCGTAGTAGCACTAAATTGATTTAAACATAATCCCCATGCACTCATATTAGGGATAAATAAATAAGTATAGGATAATGCTATTAATAATAAAATACTAGAAAATGTAACAAATAAAGTTTGTTTTCTTTGCTCAAAATTATGATTAAACGCAAACACTAATGCACAAGTTAAAACCAAAGAGGCACAAATTAATTCGATGCGATTAAATACCCCAAAAATGAGAAATCCTGCACTAGCAAAACTGCTATTAATCATCATACCACTAGCAGAAAGGGCGGGAATTAAGACAAAATCTAATAATAGACTACCACTAAGCCAAAATCCTAATGCAAATAAAATAATTGCAGACCAATTTATTTCTTGATGTTCTTTATGATGAGAATGAGAAATAGTATTCATAATATTTATACCTTTTAATACCTATATTCTCTACCATAACCCATTTTTTTCTCTTTTTTTATTAAGTATTTTAAAGGTTTTGTTAAGTTAAATTAAGCTCGATCGAACTATATTTTCTAGCCCCTATAATTATCTACTGGTAAGGATTCGATCGATTTGAGAGGAGGTTTAACTGTTAATATTTTTTTATAAAATATTCTTTATATTTATTTTCAATTAAGCATTTTTACCTATCAAATTGACATTGTTTTTTTAATTTTGCATTCTTAATTCTACATTTTTAATTCTACATTTTTAATTCTTCATCTATATTGACAATCTCTTAACCATAACTTAACACTTTGAGCAATAATTCCGTCACTACTGTCACGGGGAGGAGAAGAAATGAAATTTTGACTGCCGTTATCATTAGGATAACCTAATCTGGTTAATAACATAATCATTCGCCAACCTTTCTCCGTTGGTGTTAACATTAACCAATGAAAGTTTTGAGTTTCGATGATACGATTTTGACTAGAATATTGTCTTTCTAAAGTGGTAAAAAATATTTGTTTAACCTGATTTTCGTCAATATTTTTGAGACTACTTTTATACTGAGTTTGCTCTAACGGTAAAGGCTCTAAATCAGGTTTACTAGCGGTTATAACATAAGTGGGCAAAAACTCTAAACCGTGAGAATAAATGCGACTTCTCTGAATAACTCGATTGGCATAGTCGGCAATATCTTTAACTAAAAAATCAGCTAACTCTTGTAAATTACCACCACATTTATTATTATTTAGCTTATCTTGTGCTAAGACTTTTTTGTCAATATTCAACCATAAAAATAAGCCATTAAAAATAGCCAAATTTAACAATAAATATCGAATAAAAAAATAGCCTATTTTCATCTCATCATAATCTCTTGCTAGTTGTGCCAAAATTACAGGAATTTACCCATAATAACAGTATTCTGTCATGGCGAGGCACGAAGCAATCTTTTAAGCCTTGATTGACACGAGAAATGTTGACAATGTTGGGTTTCATTCTTCAACCCAACCTACGAAACTATTGACATTCTTCGATAATTTTATGCCATGCTTGAGCAGGATTTTCTGCTTGGGTGATAGGGCGCCCAATGACAAGGTAATCAGCACCTTGTTGTAATGCTTGTTTGGGAGTCATAATCCTTTGTTGATCACCGACTGAAGCCCATGCAGGACGCACTCCGGGGCAAACTAACAAGAAATCTTTACCACACACTTCTTTTATTTTTTGTACTTCATGGGGAGAACACACCGCCCCATCAATTCCACACTCTTGAGCCATCAGGGCGTTGTTTAAGGCGTATTCGGGCAGTTCTAGGGGAATTTTGAGGTCAAAGGCTAATTGACGGCTGTTAATGCTCGTTAAAACGCTAATAGCTAACAATTTTAGACGCTGATTCTCACTGTTTTTTACTACTTCGGCGGCGGCGGTTAAGGCTTCTCTCCCGGCGGTGGCATGAAGGGTTAATAAGTCAACGTCATGGCTTAAGGCTGATTTGGTAGCGTTTTTGACGGTGTTTGGGATGTCGTGGAATTTGAGATCAAGAAATATACGTTTATGCTCATCTTTTAAAAATTTGAGTATATCTGCACCAGTAGCGACAAATAATTCTAAACCGACTTTCCAAAAAGTAACTTCGGGTAATTTCTTGACTAGCTCGATCGAACTTTGTAAATCTGGAACGTCAAGGGGTACAATAATTTTATCTTGGCTCATGTTGATTAGCTTTTTTTCAATATATTCTGTTCGACAAAATTGGTATAAACATTTCCTGCTAAAAATTCAGGATTTTCTAGGATTTTGCGATGAAAATTAATAGTAGTCGGTACTCCTGTTATCGCACATTCTCTTAACGCTCTTTTCATGCGTTTGATGGCGGTATCTCTGTCTTTTCCCCAAACAATCAATTTGCCGATGAGAGAGTCATAATAGGGGGGAATAACGTAGTCGGGATAAACAAAGGAGTCCATCCTTACTCCTGGTCCACCGGGAGGTAAATATGCAATAATTTTACCCGGATTTGGTCTAAAATCATGATCTGGGTCTTCTGCATTTATTCTACACTCGATCGAATGCCCTCTAAATTCAATATCCTGCTGACGGAAAGATAATTTTTCCCCTTGCGCGATCGAAATTTGTTCTCGGATCAAATCTAAGCCTGTAATCATTTCTGTTACAGGGTGTTCAACTTGGATACGGGTATTCATTTCCATGAAATAGAAGTTACCGTATTTATCTAATAAAAATTCTACTGTCCCTGCACCCACATAATTGATAGATTTAGCGGCTTTGACGGCGGCTTGTCCCATTTTTTGACGAATTTTCGGGTTTAAGGCAGGAGATGGTGCTTCTTCTAATAATTTTTGATGTCTTCTTTGAATAGAGCAATCTCTTTCTCCCAAATGGACGACATTACCATAACTATCGGCTAAAATTTGAAACTCGATATGACGGGGTAACTCAATAAATTTCTCTATATATACTCCAGCATTACCAAAAGCGGCTTCGGCTTCTCCTTGGGCTGCGGCTAATAAGCGACTTAAATCTGCTTCTTCTTTCACTAAGCGCATCCCTCTACCTCCACCTCCTGCGGTAGCTTTGATAATCACGGGATAGCCTATTTCGGCAGCGACTCTGGCGGCTTCTTGTTCATCGGTAATCAAGCCTTTACTACCGGGGATGGTGGGGACTCCAGCATTTTGCATGGTTTTTTTGGCAGTGGATTTATCCCCCATAGCAATAATAGCTTCTGGACTTGGTCCTATAAATTGTAACTGATGATCAGCACAAATTTGGGCAAAACGGGCATTTTCTGCTAAAAATCCATAGCCCGGATGTATGGCTTCTGCACCTCTGGTTAATGCCGCCGAGATAATATTAGGTATGTTTAAATAGCTTTTGTTGCTAGGAGGTGGTCCTATACACACGCTTTCATCCGCTAATTTGACGTGAAGGGCGTTTTGATCGATCGTGGAATGAACAGCAACGGTAGCAATACCCATTTCTTCGCAACTATGAATGATGCGTAGGGCAATTTCTCCTCGATTAGCAATTAATATCTTAGCAAACGGCATTTTAAAACATAAAATCTAATATCTTTCGTATCATATTTGGTTTTGGTATTTATGGCAATTAGTTGACGGTTAATGACTGCCCATTATTTTTTGCAGACAATTTGAGTAAAAAGGGTACTGCTTTTTTAACCCATTCATCAATGGGGGTATAGTGGGGTATAGTATTGAGCGTCATCGCCAAAACAAATATCTAACATATCGGTATGAATTATACCCGGGTTAAGGGCAACGGTGGCGATACCCGATGGTAACTCTTGGGCTAGTGCTTGGGTTAAACCTTCGATCGCCCATTTTGAAGCACAATAGGGGGCAACTTCTGGGGAGGTCGATCGACCCCAACCTGAACTAAGATTAACAATGATACCTTTATTTGCTTTGATCATTAGAGGTACAATGTGACGAATCACATTAGCTGTACCTTTGATATTAACGTCCATCAGATAGGAGAAATCTTCGGCACTAATTTCCCATAAGGGGGCTGGAGGATTAATAATAGCGGCATTGTTAATCACTAAATCAGGTATTGTGGCGAAAGAGTCTATCCATGTTTCGACTTGTTGATCATTAGACACATCAAGGGCGGTAAAATAATGTTGAGGATATTTTTGCTGTAAAAGTTCGATGGAATTTTGAGAACGAGAACAACCGATGATAGTATGACCTAAACTAATAAATTTTTCTGTTAAAGCACGTCCTAAACCTTTGCTAACTCCAGTAATTACGATCGTTTTATTCATAGTGGTTAATTTACTTAGCTTTCCAAGTACTGCCATAGCTATTTACTAGCTTTAATAAAGATTTTAAAGCATTTTCTTCTCACTCTCCCCCCTTTTCCCCCTATTATTGGATAAGTCCTGATTTATAACGATTTACTATATGTTTTCATTGACGAAAACCAGTTCACGACAAAAAGAAATTATCGAGATCGTTTTAGGTAACGGTTGGAATTATATGTGGGGCATTCTCACAGGAGGCAAATCTGATAAACCTCAATTACCTCCTCCTGAAGTCTTCCGCAAAATCTTAGTGCAGTTAGGTCCTTTCTATGTTAAATTTGGACAGTTGTTAAGTACTCGTCCTGATTTACTTCCACCTAAATATATTGAGGCTTTAACCGCCCTCCAAGCTCAAGTGCCTCCCGTTGCTTGGGGTGTGATTGAGCAAACTTTAAGAGAACAATTAGAGAGTCCCATCGAAACTATTTTTAGTACGATCGATCCTCAACCTGTAGCGGCAGGTTCGATCGCGCAAATACATAAAGCAACTTTAAGCACTGGGGAAGAAGTAGCCATTAAAGTACAACGCCCCAATATCGATCGAATTGTCAATCAAGATGTTATTTTAATCAAAGGTATTGCCGATATTATCGCCCTGACGGATTTTGGCGGTGAGTATGATGTGGTTAACCTTGCCGATGATTTTACAAAAGCGGTATTAGCAGAGTTAGATTTTCGTCAAGAAGCCAATTTTACCGATAAACTTAGGCAAAATCTGAGTAATAGCCCTTGGTTTGACTCTCAACAACTGGTTATCCCTCAAATTTATTGGCAATTTACCACCGAAAAAGTTTTATTTATGGAGTGGTTAGACGGTAAACCCATTCTTTCCGCCGATATTTCTAACACACTTAAAACAAGACAAGAAGTTAGCACCCTATTATTTAGAGCATTTTTTCAACAAATATTTATCGATGGTTTCTTTCATGCTGATCCTCATCCGGGTAATATTTTTTACCTTGACAATAACAAAGTTGGTTTAATCGATTGTGGCATGATCGGCAGACTAGACCCCAAAACGCAACAATTATTAACAGAAATGTTACTTGCCATTGTTGATATAGATGCTCAAAGATGCGCTCAACTTACCCTCGAATTGTCAGATACTAACGCCATGAATACTAATATTGCAAGGTTAGAAAATGACTATCAGCGAATGTTGCGTAAATATTATAATCTCAGTCTTTCTCAACTCAATTTTAGTGAGGTATTTTACGAGATTTTGGAAGTGGCTCGATCGAACCGCATCAGATTACCTAGTAATATGGGATTATTTGCCAAAAGCCTTGCTAACTTAGAAGGAGTTGCTCGAAAATTTAACCCCAATATCAACCTCCTCGAAGAAATAAAACCCCTCATAACTGATCTTTTTCGCCGTCAATTCATTGGTGATACCCCCTATCAAACTCTATTTAGGACAGTTTTAGACTTAAAATCCATCAGTCTTCGATCGCCCCGTCAAATAGATGCTATACTCGATCGACTAAGTTCAGAAACCTTCCAATGGCAACTACAAATCAGAGAAATCGAAGTCTTAAGACGCAGTGTTGATGACTCAGCAAATCGATTATCTTTTAGTATTGTTGTCGGTTCGTTAATTATGGGAGCGGCGATTATTAGTACTGGTGCAACTACTGGACAATTGGTATTATTAAGTAATATTTTATTTACAGTAGCAACTTTTCTCGGATTGTGGCTTATAATCAGCATACTTCGATCGGGACGACTAAAATAGACTTAAAATCAAAGTGGTTCTTTTACTGTGAGTATGATAGATTATGTCTTAAAAAAGTGTTAGGTATTCGGTTAAATTAACACTCTAAATTTATAACAATAGCATTTTTAACATTTTAAATTTTTAACATTTTTATTCTATGATTATTTATTTTATTCGTCATGGTATCGCAGAATCAAGATCGATCGAAAAGGATGATTCCCAGAGAATTTTAACCTCAAAAGGAATAACTAAAACCCAAAAAGTTGCTCAAAAATTATCTTCTTTAGATATTAAATTTGATGTCATTATTACCAGTCCTTATATTAGAGCAAAAGAAACAGCAATTATTTTACAACAGGCAAAATTATCCCCTCAAATTATCGAACATTCCGCTCTAACTCCTGAGGGAAATATTTTAGAATGGATTAACTGGTTACAAAATTCTAAGTATAATCATAACGGTTCGATCGCCTTAGTGGGACATGAACCAGACTTTAGTAATTGGGTAGAATTATTAGTTTTTGGAGAGATAAAAGGAAAGTTAATTGTCAAAAAAAGTGGCATTATTGCAGTAGAAATATTTGATTTATCTAACCCTATTGGTAACGCTGAATTATTTTTATTAGCAGGTCCAAAATGGATTACAAATTAGAGAATTAAGTCCCGAAAATCAAACACTTATTTATGAGACTTTTTTTCAATCTATTTTGGTACAATCTGTTATTAAAAAACATCACATTAATTTAATTAGGGTTTGCTGAATAAATCAGAAGTCTATTAAAATCAAGGATTTAGACAAACTACATTACTAAAAAAGTGTGCAGTTTTAGCAATTTTTACTCAAAAAATGAGCATTTTTTAGGGAATTTTATTTAAAACAACTTTGTAATTATATGTTGATACAAAGCCTCAAAACCTTGATTTT
>NZ_JBLZFY010000101.1:0-14569 GCF_050753365.1 Geminocystis sp. CENA526 | reverse complement strand
AGCTCTTCCCCCTCTTCCCCCTCTTCCCCCTCTTATCTTCATCATTTTATATCGAACTCAGGTAGGCAAGATGCCTGTTCTACGGTGGTAAAATCCTAAATATGGTCGAAGTCTAATAGGTGTTAATTCGACTTTTTCAATTCTGCATTCTCAATTTGTATAGTGTTATAATCTGAAAAAAGTCATAGGGTATAAAACAATGATTTTAACAGCACAACAACTGGCAGATTTAATGCCCAATGTCACTCAATTAGAAAGCGATGAACCAGAAATGGAAAGTAGCGAACACTATACACAATTACTACTTTTAGTTAGTTGTCTCGAATGGTTATGGAAAGACGAAAATAATTTTTTTATCGGTGCAAATTTAACCATTTATTTTAGCCGACAACAATTGAAAAATAGGGATTTTCGAGGACCAGATTTCTTTTTAGTTAAAAATACCGAAAAAAAACCCCGTAAATCATGGGTGGTATGGGAAGAAGATGGAAAATATCCCGATTTAATCATTGAGTTATTATCGGATTCCACTGCTAATATCGATCGAACTCTAAAAAAACAATTATATCAAGATCATTTTGGCACTTCGGAGTATTTTTGGTTTTCACCAGAAACAATGGAATTAGAAGGTTATCGTTTAAAAGATAATAAATATCAACCGATAATTCCTGATGAAAATAATTTTTATTGGAGTGAAAGTTTAGGTTTATTTTTGGGTATCTATGAGGAAAAATTACGGTATTTTTCTATAGACAGAAAATTAATCCCTACTCCAGAAGAATCTGCATTACAAGCTCAAGCAGAGGCTTTCCAAGCTCAAGCACAGGCTTTACAAGCCCAAACGGAGGCTTTAGAGGCAAAACAAAGAGTTTCCCAATTGGAAGCCAAACTGCGAGAATTAGGTATTGATTTTTAAGGGGAGTAATCAGTAAAAAGTAATAATGTGATTTGTTAGTGCTATAATTTTAAAAAACTCATCTGGTATCAAACAATGGTTTTAACAGCACAACAATTTGAAGTTTTAATGCCCGATGCCACTCAATTAGAAAGTGATGAACCAGAAATGGAAAGTAGCAAACATTATACACAATTACTACTTTTAGTTAGTTGTCTCGAATGGTTATGGAAAGATGACAATAATTTTTTTATCGGTGCAAATTTAACCCTCTATTCTAGCGTAAAACAATTAAGACATAGAGATTTTCGAGGTCCCGATTTCTTTTTAGTTAAAAATACCGAAAAAAAACCCCGTAAATTATGGGTGGTATGGGAAGAAGATGGAAAATATCCTGATTTAATTATCGAGTTATTGTCAGATTCTACTGCTAATATCGATCGAACCTTAAAAAAACAATTATATCAAGATATTTTTCGCATTTCTGAGTATTTTTTGTTTTCACCAGACACAATGGAATTAGAAGGTTATCATTTACAAGGTGCTAAATATCAACCGATAATTCCTGATGAAAATAATTTTTATTGGAGTAATAATTTGGGTTTGTTTCTCGGTATCCATGAGGAAAAATTACGGTATTTTTCCAGAGAGAAAAAGTTAATTCCTACTCCAGAAGAATCAGCTTTAGAGGCACAACAAAGAGTTTCTGAATTAGAAGCTAAACTTCGAGAATTAGGTGTTAATCTTGAATAGAGATCGATCATGATCCCCCCTAACCCCCTTAAACAAGGGGGAATTTATTGAGACAATTATTTCCAATTTTTTTTAATGAATGATTTTACACCAGATTTAGCAACTTCTTCCCTTCCTCCTCAAAATATTGAAGCGGAAGAAATTATTTTAGGAAGCATTTTATTTGATCCCAATGCCATGGGTAAAATTATTGATATTCTACCCTTAGAAGCCTTTTATGTTAATGCTCATCGTCATATTTACGAAGCGGCTCGAAATTTATATTTTCAAGGGCAACCCATCGATTTAATGACGGTTAGTACATGGTTAAATGATCATAATTTATTGGAAAAAATAGGCGGTACTCCTAAAATAATCGGACTGCTCGATCGAACTGTTTCTTCTGCTAATATTGAACGTTATGTACCGTTAATTACCGATAAATATGTTAGAAGATTATTAATAACAACAGCGAAAGAAATTAGCGAATTAGGATATGATACTACCCAAGATTTAGATACTATTTTAGATGAAGCTGAACAAAAAATATTTAAACTTACCCAAGCAAGAATACAACAAGGATTAGTACCTATTTCCGAAACTTTAATCAATACTTTTACGGAGATTCAAAACTTTCAAGAAAAAATTGCTTTACCCGGTATCAGTACGGAATTTTACGATTTAGATGCTTTAACAGGAGGTTTTCAACGATCGGACTTAATCATTATTGCCGGTCGTCCTGCTATGGGAAAATGTTTAGTTAGTACCTCAGAAATTGTCTTAAATGACGGTAGTTTAAGCTCGATCGAAACCATATACAATCATCATCAAGGGCAACTTTTAACCCTTAATCAAAATTGGCGATTTACTATTACATCTCCCTCTAATTTTGTTGATGATGGTATCAAACCAGTATGGGGAATTACAACTAAATTAGGTCGTTATATTGAAACTACCTTAACTCACCCATTTTTAACCGCAAAAGGATGGCAACCCCTCGCTAATATCAAGGTAGGAAATAAAATAGCAGTACCCCGCAAAATAGATATTTTTGGACAAGAAATAATCCCTGATTTTCAAGTCAAATTAATTGCTTATTTTATTGGTGATGGTTGTTTAACTCATACATCTCCTCTATTTACTAACTCAAATCCTTTATTACAAGAAGATTTTAAAGAGGCAATTTCCCATTTTACAGGAGTAAAAACTCGCCTTGAAACTTCTCAAAATACTCGAACTCCTTCTATTTATGTAAGCAGTGATTTAGAGTTTATCAAAATTCATCGTCAACTATTTGCAGAAAAACTCAAAAATATTCTGGAAAATTGCTCTTTTACTCAAACAAAACTAGCAGAATTATTAAATATTAATCCTTCTTTAATTTCTGGATGGAAAACAGGGGAATATATGCCTTCTGAATCGACTTTTAATAGTCTTTGTCGTCTTCTCAATGTGAAACCTTCGGATTTGCTAGAAGTGGAATTAAATAGCATTAGTAAAAATGGTAAAAATTTAGTAACTATTTGGTTAGAAAATTTGGGATTATGGGGGAAAAATGCCCATGAAAAAACTATTCCTTCAATCATTTTTAAATTATCTAAATCTTTAGTAAGTTTATTTCTCAATCGTCTTTTTGCTACGGATGGTTGGGTTACTATTTTAAAAACTAATCAGGTTGCCCTTGGCTATGGTACTGTTAATGAAAAATTAGCCCGTCAAATTCAACATCTTTTGCTCAGATTTGGAATTATTACTCATTTGAAACTCAAGAAGACTAAATATAATAATTCTCTAAAAATATCTTGGGTTTTGAATATTACCGATAGTTTATCTATTAAAGAATTTATTGAAAATATAGGTATTTTTGGGAAAGAAGAGCGAATCAAGGAAACTAGAGAAATATTAACTAATAAAAAATATCATAGTAATTGTGATTTAATTCCTTCAGAATTTTGGCAAGAAATTATTATTGCTAAAGGGGATAAAACTTGGGATAATTTAGCTCAAGAAACAGGCATTACAAGTCTTGCTAGTTTTTACCATAAAAAGCGAAATTTGTCAAGACAAAATCTCTTAAAAATTGCCATCGTTTTAAATAATTTATCTCTCCAAAATCTGGCAAATAGTGAGATTTATTGGGATGAAATAGTATCGATCGAATATCAAGGAGAAAAACAAGTTTATGATTTAACTATCCCTGAAACTCATAATTTTGTTGCTAATGATATTTGTGTTCATAATACCAGTTTTGCGTTAAATATTGCCGCAAATATTGCCAAACATCACGATTTGGCGGTAGCTATTTTTAGCTTAGAAATGTCCAGAGAACAATTAGCAATGCGCTTACTTTCTGGAGAGGGGAAATTAGAGAGTAGTCGTTTAAAATCTGGTAGAATTACAGAGCAGGAAATGGAACCTTTAATGACTGCTATGGGTACATTATCAGAATTGCCTATTTATATCGATGATAGTGGTTATTTAACCGTTATGCAAATGCGATCGGAAGTGCGCCGTTTACAAGCAGAAAAAAAAGGCAAATTAGGCTTAGTTTTAATCGATTATTTACAGTTAATGCAGGGAAGTAGTGATAATCGTGTACAAGAGTTATCCAGAATTACTCGATCGTTGAAAAGTCTTGCCAGAGAAATTAATGCACCTATTATAGCCTTATCTCAGCTTAGTCGTGCGGTAGAGCAACGCACTAATAAACGTCCTATGTTGTCTGACTTGCGTGAGTCAGGCTGTTTAAGTGGTGATTCTTTGGTGACAATGGCGGATACTGGGGAGGAAATTCCTATCAAGGATTTAGAAGGAAAATCTGGTTTTGCGGTATGGGCGATCAATACTGATACCATGAAAATAGAACGAGCTATTGTTAGTAATGCTTTTTGTACGGGAGTTAAACCTGTATATCGATTAACTACAGAATTAGGTCGATCGATCAAAGCAACAGCTAATCATAAATTTTTGCATTTTGACGGTTGGATGAGACTAGACGAATTACAAATTGGCGATCGTATTGCCTTGCCTCGTTTTATACCTAGCACCGAATTGCCGACAATGGGAGATGATGAATTAGCATTATTAGGGCATTTAATTGGTGATGGTTGTACTTTACCCCGTCATGCTATTCAATATACTACCCGTGAACGAGATTTAGCAGAAATTGTCGCAGATTTAGCCACAAAAGTCTTTAGAGATCAAATCAATCCTCAAATTAAACAAGAAAGACAATGGTATCAAGTTTATTTATCTGCTAATTATCATTTAACTCATGGTGTCAAAAATCCTGTAACCAAATGGTTAGAAAACTTAGGTATTTTTGGATTACGATCGCATGAAAAATATATCCCTTCTGTGGTATTTCAACAACCCGTAAATTCGATCGCCTTGTTTTTACGACACCTTTGGAGTACAGATGGATGTGTTCGCACTAGCAAAAATAATTGTCATTATCCAAGTATTTTTTACGCTTCTAGCAGTGAAAAATTAACCAGAGATGTACAAAGTTTGCTATTACGTTTAGGCATAAATGGAGTATTAAAAATTGTATCACAAGGGAAAAAAGGACGAGAGCAAATTCAAGTATGGATAAGCGAAAAATCTGATGTCGAAAGATTTTGTAATATAATAGGTGCTGTGGGTTTATATAAACAAGAAAGTTTATTAGAAGTTCAACAATATTTATTAGAATCAGGAAAAGCTAATACTAATCGAGATTTAATTCCCCGTGATGTTTGGAAAAAAGAAATTAAAATTACTCAACAAAAATTAAAAATGAGTAATCGAGAATTGCAAAAAGCGATGGGTATTAGTTATTGTGGAAGTGCTTTATATAAACGTGATATTAGTCGTCATAGAGCTAATAATATCGCTGAGATTTTACATTCAGAAACCATTGCTAAATTAGCTAACAGTGATATTTATTGGGATAAAATTAAAACTATTGAATATATAGGAGAAGAAAAAGTTTATGATTTAACAGTACCCCACTTATGCAACTTTAGTTGCAACCTGTTCATACTACACAATTCGATCGAGCAGGATGCGGATTTAGTGATTATGTTATACCGAGATGAATATTACCATCCCGATACAGTTGATCAAGGTGTGGCGGAAGTAATTTTGGCGAAACATAGAAACGGACCGACAGGGCAAGTTAAACTAATATTTCGATCGGAATTAACCCAATTTCTTAATATGAAACACCATAATTAGGGATTGCTGAGAAAATAGTTAAGAATAGTGAAAATTTTTTTCAGTTTTTATATTTGGGAACTATTTTAAGTTAATCTATTAATCAATATAGAAATTATCCTATTTCCATAAAAAATTTTATGTCTGACTTAAATCGTGGCATCATGAAATTCGATGGAGCAGATAAACCTATTATCGTAGGGATTACTGCTGTTATTATTCTCGGCAGTATCGCCGGTTTAATTATTTGGGCTTTAAAAGTTGCCTATACGGTGGCTTAATTTTATCTCTTAGTTCGATCGAATTTATACACAAAACAAGGGGTTAAAATCCCTTGATATTTTTGGTATTAATAAAAAAATAAAGGTAATATGTCAAAATTTATTAACAGTCAAATAGTCTGTTTAGATTGTCATAATAAATCCTTATATTGTGAAGTAATTGAGACAACAAAAGACGGCTTTAATTCTTGGGTTCGTCCAGTAATTTTAGTCGATTTACAAAATAAAGACAATAATTATTATCCCCCTAAAAGTGACGTTTATGATTTAAGATTTACTTCTGATTTATTGTGGAAAACAGAAGATTTTAGGGTAGTTTTAGACACTGAGTATATAGAATTTTTTGTTAATTTACAAGAGTTTGAATTTGACGAAGATAAATTAATTATCGGAAAACAACAGCTAAGAATTTTTATTCAAGAAATGATTTTGCAAAAAAAACTGATACCTGATACCTGATACCTATTACCTATTACCTATTACCTGATACTTATTACCTACGACTTATTCCACTTGCGAGGGGGTGACTGACGGCGGATATTACGCCAGATTTGAGTGGCGGCTAAAGTACCATCGGCTACAGCGATCGAAACTTGATTTAAGCCTTTTTTCAAGTCACCCAAAGCAAAAATTCGATCGTGACTGGTTTGCGCCATATCATTAGTAACCAAATTTTCTCCATCCCACTCTAAACCCTCAATGCCTTTAAGGTAGTGATTATGATAAATTGATCCCATGTTAATTAAGCCTGTAGTCGCTTCCACCAAAGTACCATCTTTTAATTGTACCCCTTGCATTTTATGATCTTCTCCAATGATACGATCGATGGGACTCTCATATAAAGGATAACCATGATCTGCCAATTTTTGTCTCATTTCTTCCCCAACTTCACACAAACCATGGGTTAAAACGCTGATATAGGGAGTAAACCAGTTTAAAACGAAGGCGGCGTTAATTTGAGCTTCTCTAGCAACCATTAACACCGCTTTTTGATCCCACATATCAAAACCATCGCAAATCATACACACATGGAGGGTATAACCTGCATAATCATAAATGTTTTGCATATCCTCAATGTGAGGTAAAACATCTATAACCCCCGAAGCGGCGATTAAATATTTACTGCGAAAAACAGGATAAACACTGTCTTTTTTACCGATTTTTACTTTTACAGCAAAGGTTTCTCCCTCGTCGGTAACATCTTCGACATAGCCTCGTAAATGATCTGCACCCCAATCAAGGGCTTGTTTTGTACCATGATTTAATATATCCCTACCCGGGGCATGAGGATCAATACCTAAATAATTACGAAGGTCTTGCATCCATAGCGATCGACCTTTACCCTTTTCAATCACAAGACATTTTAACCCATAACGGGCAAGATAAATAGCCGCCGACAAGCCTCCCATACCACCGCCAACCACTATGGCATCATAAACGGTATCGAGACGAGTTTCATAATTTTTACTAGATAATTTCATATAGTGAATAGTTGATAGTGAATAGTTTATAGTGAATAGTAAATCAATAGTCAATAATCAATGAGTTATTGAGTCGGTTTAGCAGACTTGTGCTATTAGCGTTGAAATAAATTTCAACTTGAGCGATAAATTAATACCTAATTCCTCATTCTTAATTCCTTATTCTTTATTTTAAACTGGTTTTAATGGGTTTTTAAGCAAATAATCATCATGGAAACTCCCCTATAATTACGAGCGATCGATTCTGGTATAGTGCCTAATGTTGGTGTTCCCACTACTTTATGATCACCGATAGACATGAGTACTAATAAATCATCAGGTTGTATCTCCTGTAAAACTCGGCGAGAAAAATTACCTTTTAATTGTTGAAAAGAAATTCCCATCAAGCGGTTATCGATGACAACTCCCGAAGCAGAAATTAAGAGGATATGTAAATTAGCATTGAGTTGATTCGCTAAGATTTTGGTTAAAGTTAAAGCCTCTTCAAAACTAGGGGAGTTATATTGAAAGTCAGAAATAGCAAAGACGATTCTTTTTGTAGTTTTTATGGGTTCAGTAAAACGGGTAATGAGTACTGGTACGGGAGATTTTTGAATAACATTATCGATGATACCCCCAAAAAAGTTGTCTTTATAAGTAGAAAATCCTTTCCAACCACAGATGATAATATTAGCATCGCATTCCTGATAAACATGGAGAATACCTTGATCGATCGAACTATCAATTCTAGCAATACTTTGCACCTCCGTAGCCGTAGCGTGGGCAATCATTTCGGCGGTTTCTAATAATTGCGCCTGACGAATTTTCTCCCCTTGAGAAATTATCCCATTAGTATCGGTGAGGATATGTAAAGGAAATAATTTGCCTTTGGTGGCGTTGACTAATAGCAAGGCGAGGTTTAATAAATTATCTTCGGTGTTAGGATTCGCTACGGGTACAACTACTCGATACATAGGAGATTTTTCTTCCTCTGATTTTTCCATGGTAGAGTCTGATGCTGAGGAGGAAGATTCTGCCATTTTTATTTGATCAGCCCATTTTGTTGTTACCCAAGGTGATACAATACAAGTAACTAGAATCATGGCGATCGTACCATTCACAGTTAACTCATCGACTAAATCAATATTAAAAGCTACGGTAATCGCTGCTAAAGTGGAGGCGGCTTGCGCCACAGACAAGCCAAACATTACCATAATATTAGGGAAGGAATATTTAAAATATTTGCCTACTCCCCAAGCAGGAATAAATTTCGCCACGATAGCCACCCCTATCATAACCCCTGACACGAGGAACGATCGAGGTTCTTGAATTAAAGTTGCAGGATTAACTAACATTCCCACCGACAAGAGAAACAGGGGAATAAATAACGTATTGCCAATAAACTGAATACGATTCATTAATGGACTTAAGGGCGGAATTAATGGTCTAATACTAATACCTGCTAAAAAAGCTCCTATAATGGGTTCAATTTCTATTAATCTAGCTACATAAGACACTAAAAATAACGTTAGTACCACGAAAGTAAACTCAGCCCCTTCATCTCTGCCAAAGGTGCGAAAAAACCATCTTCCCAATTTCGGTACACCCAAAAGAGTAGCAAAGGTATAAATAATTAAGGAGGGAATCAGATATAACCAAAATCCTAAAGTCAAATCTCCCTCATTCGCTCTAACTACGATCGTTAACACCAAAAGAGCTAAAATATTAACAATCAGAGTACCACCTAATGTTACTGTCATCATTTTCGATCGCATCAAGCCTCGTTTACTGACAATAGGTAAAGATAACAAAGTGTGAGAGGCAAAACAAGAAGCTACTAAAATTGAGGCTAAAATATCATAACCAATCAATGACATTGCCACAGTACCCAAAATCATCGGTATGGCAAAAGTACTTATTCCGAAAATCGTTGCTTTATCCCCATTCTCCTTTAAATCATCTAAACTTGTTTCTAATCCTGCCATGAACATTAAAAACAATAGTCCTACTGTACCAAATAGAATTATGGTTTTATCTCTTTCTAATAATCCTAATCCATAAGGACCCACAATAATTCCTGCGACAATTAAACCTACGATACCGGGTAATTTTATTTTCTCAAATAGGATAGGAGCGATCAATAGTACTCCCATCATAATCAAAAATACCGCTACTGGATCAGTAATGGGATTAGGAAGGAAGGAAAACAGGTATAAATTATTCATAAAGCAAGGAGTGAATAGTAAATGCTGAAAAAGTTTTTTTGGTAAAGGTAAGGCAAAAGGCAACGCTACACCTATGACTCTACCACAAGAAAACAAGGGTCAGATATGGATTTATGATACATCTCATAAAATGAGATTTATCTTAGTGACTATTATAGAATCAATCATTCTTGGGAGATTTTTAATATTTGAGTTTTATTTATTCGATCGAACTCACAAGATAGATAATGATAGTCAAGAATTATGGTCATTATGGGCAAAAAATTATAGTATGGATTATAGACGTTGATTAGGAGTAAATCATTATGGTTTTATTACAAGAAAAACCTGAAACTGATATTATTGACATTGCCATTGAGATTGATACCCCCGCAACACAACACCTTTATTCTTTAGAGGAATATTATACCTTAGAAGAAAATAGTGATGTTAGACATGAATTTTGTGATGGAGTAATTGAAGAAATGACTGGTGGCACAATTAATCATAATCGTATCATTCGTAACTTAGTTCGTATTTTAGATTTAGCTTTTCAAAATACTAATCGTGAGGTTTTTACTAGCGATTTACGCTTATATATTCCTGAATGTAAAAAGGCAACTTATCCCGATATTATGGTAATTGAAGGAGAAGTAATGTTGCATAATAATCGCCAAGATGAAGTGTTAAATCCTTGTTTAATTATTGAAGTTTTATCTCCTTCTACTGCTAATTACGATCGAAAAGATAAGTTTTATTATTATCGTTCCATTCCCACATTAAAGCAATATGTATTGATTAGTCAGAGTGATTATGCCATAGAAAGTTATACTAAAACAGGGGAAAATAAATGGTTATTTGAGGAAACTAAAGGAGAAGATATTGAGGTTAATTTAGACTCGATCGAAGTGCGTTTTCCTATCTTAAACTTATATAATGATGTGAACTTTTCAGGCAAATAAACAATAATTAAAAATGATGAATGAATGGCAATGGGAAGAAGATGATTGGGAAAATACGATTATAGACTTTGCCCATTTACAAGGAGAAATTAACTATAAACAAGCACAAGAATCCTTAGAAAATTTACTACTTAATCTTGACCTAAAAGAAGAAGAAAAACAAGGTTTAGAAACAGATATTGAACATTTAACACAATTATTACAAAAATTAGAAGATTCCGTGATTTCCATTGCCGCTTTTGGCATGGTAGGCAGAGGTAAATCTAGCGTTTTAAATGCCTTAGTCGGACAGGAAATTTTTATTACAGGGGTTTTACATGGTGTAACCCGTGAAATAGATCAAACAAATTGGCGTTTAGATAAAGAAAATATCGGTAATAGTGAACAAAAAGTACAAAGATTAATTAAAGGGGTGGAAAATGTCCAAATTCAATTAATCGACACCCCCGGCATCGATGAAATTGACGGTGAAACAAGGGAAGCCTTAGCGCATCAAATTGCCTCCCAAGTGGATTTAATCCTGTTTATCATCGCTGGAGACATCACGAGGGTAGAATATCAAGCCTTGTGTCAATTAAGGGAAGTGGGTAAACCCATGTTACTGGTATTTAACAAAATTGATCAATATCCAGAGGTCGATCGAGCCGAAATTTACTCTACTATTAGGGATGTAAGGGTAAGAGAATTACTATCCCCCAATGAAATTGTCATGGTAGCCGCTTCCCCTTTAATTGCCATTCCCAGTAAAGATAAAGACGGCAAAATCAAAATAACTCGTCAACGGGGTAAACCACAAATTGCAGATTTGCAGGTAAAAATTTTAGAAATTCTCCATCAAGAAGGTAAATCTTTAATGGCATTAAATACCATGTTATTTACGGGAGAAATTAACGAAAAATTAGTGCAACAAAAAATTATTTGGAGGGAAAAAGAAGCACAAAAAATTATTCAAAAAACTGTGATGACAAAAGCCTCCGCCATTGCGCTTAATCCTGTGACGGCGTTAGATTTATTTACAGGAGCAATTATTGATGTGGCAATGATATTAACCCTTTCTCAACTTTATGGTATCCCCATGACGCAACAAAGTGCTATTAAATTATTACAAAAAATAGCTTTTAGTTTAGGGGGAATTACCGCTAGTGATATTTTAGTAACCTTTGGTTTAAGTTCCCTCAAAGGGATACTAGGTTTAGCTACTCCCGTGACGGGAGGCTTAAGTGTCGCTCCCTATATTTCTGTTGCCATTACTCAAGGGGCGATCGCAGGAATTTCTACCTATGTAATTGGACAAGCCTCGATCGTATATCTAGCAAATGGCGCATCTTGGGGGGAAAATAGTCCTTTAAAGGTAGTAGAAAATATCATTAATTCCCTTGATGAAACCTCAATTTTAAACCGCATAAAATGGGAATTAAAAGCTAAATTAAGTAAAAAAATTCATCAAAAATTTTAACTTTTTATGGAAGAAAAGCCTAAATTAATAGTAATTTGTAAGGGAAAATCTTGCAGTAAAGATGGGGCAAATAAATTATTAAATTATCTTCAAAAACAATGCTCAAATAATTGTAAAATTACCACTAAACATTGTTTTGGTAAGTGTGGAAACGGTCCGATCGTGTTTACTTTACCCCAACAAAAATTTTATGATCACGTCAATTTTGAGAAGGGATTAGAGATATTAAATAATGATAATTATTAGAGTTTTAGATCAAGGTAAAACAGGCATCTTGCCTGTATTTTTAAAGATGTTTATTGAATAATTATTGAGATAAAAACCCAGTTATTAATAAAGGTAATAAAATTAATAAAAATACTATAACAAAAGTATTTTCTGGACTCCAAGTAATTTCATTTTTGTCTATTTTTTTCATGGTAAAAGTCTCCATTTACAAGGTGAAAATTGCTGTACCAATAGCAATATTATATTTGAGATCGAAATATCCAAAATAAAGAAGTTATAAACCCTGTTATTACTACGATCGCAATTTGTTTCCAGTTTTTAAACTCTCCTATTTTTTCGGATAAGTCGGTGGTTTTCCCTATTAACGGTTTCCAGTCATCGAGTCTTTGATTTACTCCGTTTAAGCCTTCTTTAATGGTAGCAATTTCTACCCTCATATCGTTTAATTTATCATTGACTTGCTCAAATTTTCGATCGACCTGTTCAATTTGAGTATCTATTTTCTCATTAACTTGCTCAATTTTAGTGTCTATTTTGTCATTGATTTGCTCAAATTTTCGATCGACTTGTTCAAACTTGGAGTTAATTAAATCTTTTAACTCTCTTAAATCATTATTTGTTAAAGTACTCATGGTATAATGCTTCTAATAATCAAAGTTAATTAGGGCGTATTTGTCCGCTACCTCTAACCCTAATTTTACGACACATTAAAACTCTTCATTAGTTTATCTTTATTAATCATACCTAGATTTTTAATTCACTATTCACTATTTACTATTGATCTATTTAGATAAATAATAAAGTTGCTTGATTAGAGGCATCAACACTAGACAAAATATTAGCTTCCGTAAAAGTGTTAACTCCCGTGATAGTAAATAATAAATTACCTGTACCGAATCCAGTATCTCCTTGAATACCATTACCGAGACGGAATTGAGTATTACTACCTACAGTGAGAATATCAACTCCAATTAAGCCAATAACTGCAAATTTGTCAACGCCTAAGACAAATTGATTAACGGTATCTGTACCGTCTCCAGCATTATAAATGACAGTATCGGTAACTCCATCATTTAAGCCTAAGTTTAAGACATCATTACCTTTTCCTCCTACTAATTGATCGCTACCATTGTTACCTGTTAAAGTATCATTACCACTTCCACCAGTAAGAATATTATTACGGTCATTTCCAGTGATGAGGTTAGCTAAACTATTACCAGTACCATTAATATCAGTCGTACCTGTGAGGGTAAGATTTTCAACGTTAGCTAAAGCAATGATATTTAAGGTGAAAGTCGCTTTAGATTCAATCGTATCGATTCCTTCCCCGACGAGTTCAATAATTCTATCACCTGTGGGATTAATATAGGTATCATTACCTTTACCTCCTTTAAGAGTATCTATACCACTACCACCGTTGAGAATATCCTTACCTCCTCCTGATTCAATTAAATCGTTACCATTATTCCCAATGATGGTATCATTACCACTACCGCCATAAAGTTCATCTCCTCCCACCGTACCTTGGATGTTAAAACGTTCTATATTATAGAACCACACTTGATCATAAGAACCAGTATCATTGTAATAGGCTAGTAAATATCCGCTCCATGAACCTCCTCCTTCATGTCCTATAGATGATTCAATACCAGCATCATAACCTCCTCCTCCAGAAAAAGTATTTTTAGAATAGTCAATAATCAGAGTATCCGAGCCAAATCCTCCGTAAACACGATCGTTTCCTAAACCAGGATTAATCGTATCATTACCATAACCAGTAGTGATACCCGTACCATAATTACTCCACCACCATTCATGACTATCGAAACGTCCAGTAAAGGCAATATTATCATTTCCACTGCCAGTAAAAACACTAGCAAATTGTTCAACGTTTTTGATGACTGTGCCATTAGCTAGGGTTATAGTTGCTCCAGTATTGTCAATATTGAAATTAGCTGTTTCGTTGCTTAAATCTAAGGCGGCGATAACATCTTTCCCGACACCACCATCAATACTAATTGTACCGCTCTATGAAACTTACTCAAACTTGATCAAGAATGGTCAAGTTCCCACTCTTCATGGGATGGACGTTCACTTCCTGCTTCACCGAATCCCTAATAGACTTGCCATTAAGTTGGTTTGACTCTCCACAGG
>NZ_JBLZFY010000100.1:0-14745 GCF_050753365.1 Geminocystis sp. CENA526 | reverse complement strand
ATTTTTTGTCTTAAATCCAAAGAATAAGGACGCATTACATTAATGTTGATATAGTCAAAAATTTTCTTCTAAAATTGTACCTCATCTTTTTGATAAACGCTATATTATAAAACCTTCTTGAGAAACAGACTTGAGAAATTCCGTTGCGTCATCTACCGATAAAGGATGACTAAAGAAATAACCTTGCATAATTTCACATTGTAATTCTTTTAATAATTGTAACTGTTCTTTGGTTTCAATACCTTCGGCGACTACCTGTAAATCAAATCCTTTTCCTAAAGTAATCACTGCGGAAATAATCGCTAAATCTTGGGGTTCATTTTTCAATTCTCGCACGAAACTTTGATCTATTTTTATCTTTTGAAATGGGAATTTTTTTAGGTATCCTAAAGAAGAATATCCTGAACCAAAATCATCCATAGATATAGAAATACCTAACTCTATGAATCGATCGAGAATATCCTTAGTTAAGTCTGGATGATCAATTATACTGCTTTCGGTGATCTCTAATTCTATATATTTGGGATCAAGTTTTGTTTGCTCTATAATTTGTTTAAAAATGGAGACTAAATTTTGTTGTTGAAATTGTCTAGGGGATAAATTAACCGCTATTTTAATCGGATTTAACCCCATTTTTTGCCATGTTTTATTCTGAGAACAAGCTGTAAATAAAACCCATTCTCCTAAAGCATTTATCAACCCCGTTTCTTCCGCAATAGGGATAAACTGAATGGGAGATACCTTCCCTAAAATGGGATGTTGCCAACGAATTAAGGCTTCCATGCCTACTACTTGGCTAGTTTTGACGTTGATTTGCGGTTGATAGTATAATTCAAATTGATTTTGCTTTAAGGCTTCGTATAAATAACCTTCCATACGCAATAATTCTTTTTGTTGCCTATTCATGGAAGGATTGTAATATTGATAGTTATTACCTCCTTTATTTTTTATTTCATATAATGCGGTATCTGCATTTTTTAACAAGGTTTCAAGGTTGTCTCCATCTTGAGGATAAATGGCAATCCCAATACTTAAATAAGCACGAAGTTGATATTCCATTATCAAGAAAGGTTGTTTTAAAGACTGAAAAATCCTGTTAGCCACCACCGCCACATCATGGGGATGCTTGATTTCTGACAGAAGAATGGTAAATTCATCTCCTCCCCAACGCGCAATTAAATCAGAGTTTCTTAAACAATCCCTCATTCTATGGGCTACTTCTTGTAATAATTTGTCGCCCACATCATGCCCTAGGGTGTCGTTAACATTTTTAAATCTATCTAAGTCGATAAACATAATGGCAAATTGATATTTATATCTTTGCGCTCGCGCGATGGTTTTGTGCAATTGTTCATTAAATAGGTTACGATTTCCTAATTCTGTCAATAAATCATGACAAGCCTGATAACGTAACATTTCTTCCGCAAGTTTTCTTTCAGTTATATCCCTAACAGCGTAACAGATAAATTCTTTCGCACTATAATAAATAGTACTAATATTAACTTCTACATGAATTAAAGTACCTTCTTTATGACGATGGATTGACTCTTGAGTTACATTTAATCGATCGCGCAGTACTTTTCTTATAATACTATCACTGATTTCCGAATCTGTAGCGACTAAATCTGACAATTTGAGAGATAAAATTTCTTGATTGGTATAGCCGATTAAAGTACAATAGGCGTTGTTTGCCTCAATAATTTGTTTTGTGATAGGATCGATGAGAATAATTCCTTCTGATATTTGTCTGACAACGGCACGATATTTTTCTTCACTTTCTCGTAAAGCGTTTTCAATACTATCTCTTTCACTAAAGGAAAATATATAACTTTTAATTTCAGTTTTATCTTTAATAAAATAGGCGTATTGAGTGTAATTATGTTCTTTATATTTTACTTCTCTAATGCAAAAACCTTTCTCGCTTTCTTCCAAATCTACAATTAAATTTTTAATAAAAGGATTGCCTTTATACACTTCTCTAAAATTGGTAAATTTATCTTTAAAAAGACTATTCGTATAGGTTATTTTATTATCAAGATCGAGCGAAATGATGGGACAATATAAATCAGTATTTTGATTATGTAAAATATATAAAATTTCTTCAATAAAAAAATTCTTTTTATCTTCTTTTCCTGTTAGAGTTGTTGCGCCTTTTGAAATAAAAGTTTCGACGATAGTATCTGTAGAGTCATCTTGAGTTAATGTCGAACTAATATTATCATTAGAAATATAAAATTCTTCGCTATTCTTTTCATTATAAATAAGATAGGTAACTTCAACTTGATCTCCACCTATAGTAATTTTATCACCTGATTTTAATTCATGGGATAAAGACTTAATACCATTTACAAATAAGCCATTAGCACTACGATTTCCTTTTAAATCTCCATCAATAATCCAGAATAATTCTTGTTGGTTTTTATCTTTATATTTAACGGGTAAAATAGAACAATGATAGCGAGAAATAGTGGGATGATGAATAACAATACTATTGCTAGAATGACGACCTATAGAGTAAACTTCATTTTTTAAGATAATATTTTGTTTAATATTATCGTATTCTATTTTTAATAAGTGTTGATGTTCTGCGGTATCATTCATATTGACAAATAGGCAACGGATATAGATCAGATATATAAGTTAATTATATAGCAATAGTAAATCAGTTATAACAATTATTTTCTCGTAAAAGAGAATAGGAAAAAGTGTTTTTTGAAATACTCAATTTATGATCTTGTTAAGTATAGTATAATCAAAAAAATCAGTAGTTTTTAATAATATTAAAATAAACACTTAGAGACTTTCAGTATTTAAAGAAATTTTTTATAATTAATTCTTAATTCTTAATTCTTAATTCTTAATTCTTTAGGAAAGCCTTTTAGGGGATGTTGACTTTGATGAAATGAAAGGTTTTTGCTTTGCAATAAAACACCAAAATTTCCTAAGCCTTCAGGATTGATTAAATTATGTAATTCCTGTCGTCTTTGCAAAATAGTCGTTAAGGACATTTTACCATTAGATAATTCGTTTAGTCGATCGCCTAATCCCAAACCCATTAAAAATAAGGCTTGTTTTGTATAAGCCAAAGTATTTAAACCAAATAATTCACCATATTTTTGTAAGGCAGTAAAGTTGACATGAGAAGTAATATCTTGATGTCCAATATTGACATAGGGGTTATTATGATGACGGTGTTGATAATAACATTTTAAAGTTCCTTCACTGCGCTGGGGATGATAATATTTATCAGCAGTATAACCATAGTCGATCGAAAGTAAATAACCTTTTTCTAGTTTATCAGAAATTTGTTTTAACCAATCAATAGCTTGTAAATTTACTTCTGTTTGATAGTTTTCAGGATAAATATTTGAAGTAAATTTTATTCCTATTATATTGAAATATTCTCTGATTTTTTTTTGAGAGAGAGAATCATAATTTATGACTAAAATATTGTCTTTTTCTGTAAGATAAATTTCTTCTAATTTGTTGTCGGAAAATCTGATTAAATGAACAGGCATAGCGTCAATTAATTCATTACTAAAGACACAACCCATCAGACAATTGTCAGCAATAGAGTCTAAATCTGTCCAAGTTATGGGAATAATATTAGTAAATTTTTCTCTTAATAAATCCTGTTGTTTTTGTTTTAAAATATCTGATTTTTCAATAATTATATATTCTACATTCGGTATTAAATAAGGATAATTATTAATAATAAAGGTTAAAATATTTTTAGCTAAAGTACCATTTCCTGCTCCCATTTCTACTATTTTAAAGTTAGTAGGTTTTTCTAATATTTCCCAAAATTGATATAATTGAACCGCTAATAATTCCCCTAAATCAGAGGATAACGACGCAGAAGTGTAAAAGTCTCCCTCTTTTCCAATAATGGTTTTTTCTGAGTTATAATAACCATAATTTCGATCGAACAGACACAAATCCATATATTGAGCAAAAGTTATTTTTTTCTCTGGAGAGTTATTAATAATCTCGAAAATTTTGTTTAATAAAGGATTGTCTAAGGTTGCTTTTCGATCGTTCATTACTAATTTATAATATGATGAAAAAGTTTAAATAATTATGTTTTCAAGAGAATTCAGGGGAATGGTAAAACTAAAAATTGAGCCTTTACCTATTTCTGATGTTACCCAAATTTTACCGCCGTTTTGTTCGACAAATTCTTGACATAATAATAACCCTAATCCTGTGCCTGTTTCTCCACAAGTGCCTTCTTTACTGCAACAGGATTCAATTTTAAATAATTTTTCTATCTGTTGCGGTGTCATGCCAATTCCCGTGTCAATAATATCAACTTGAGCAAAGTTTTCATGTTGACGAATTTTAGTCTCAATTGTGCCTCCTTGATGAGTAAATTTTATGGCGTTAGAAATCAAATTTTGCAGGGTGCAAGATAACATATTATTATCGCTATAAACTTCGGGACAACAATCTGTATTTAGTTTTAGTTCGATCGATTTTTGTTGAGCAGTATTTGATAAAATTAGAATAATATTTTTGACTAAATCACAAAGATCAATTTTGATAGGTTTACACTTCATTTTCCCCGTTTCTAACATTGACCATTGTAAAAGATTTTTGAGTAACTTTAAATTTTGTTTTCCCGAAGTATAAATATCAGTAGCTAACTCTTCTATATCCTCCAACGACATATTTCTGACATTATCTTTAAGAATTTCTGTAAAACCTAAAAGAGTGTTAAAAGGTGCTTTTAAATCATGGGCAATAATGGAGAAAAATTTATCTTTACTAGCATTTAATTCTCTTAATTCTTGAGAATATTTCTGCAATTTTTTAAAAGCTATTCTTAATTCTAATTGACTGATAACTTGTTTGGCTAAAATTCGTAAAGCGTTTAATTGTTCGGATGTTAATTGTTTTGGTTTAGTATCAATAACACAAAGTGTACCCAAAGCATAGCCTTCGGGAGTGATTAAAGGCGCACCTGCATAAAAACGAATATTAGGAGGATTGGCGACAACAAGGGGATTATCAAAAAATCGCTCGTCTTGAGAGGCATCTTCCACCAATAAAATATCATCTTCAAGAATGGCATGGGCGCAAAAAGCCAAATCTCGTGACGTTTCTCTAGCGGAGATGCCCACTTGAGATTTAAACCATTGTCGGGTACTATCTATTAAACTAATAAGAGCGATGGGTGTACCGCAAATTGAGGAGGCTAATTGAGTAATTTCATCGTAGGCTTTTTCAAACTCGGTGTCTAATATATCATATCTCATTAATGCTCCTATACGTTGTTTTTCGTTTTCAGGTAATGGTGCGCTTTTCATACATTATGTAAGCCCTTTTTTTGACAATCTACAATCCTTTAATTTATTATAAACTAAGACGTACCTAAATAGTGAAAATGGGCAAAAAAATAAAAGTTAAAATACAATAGATATGAAGAATTTAATAAGTTTTTATTAACTTAAATATAATACAGTTACTCTTAATTTTAAATCGATATATTTGCTAATTTTTTGAGATAAATTTTTTAAAAATACATGAATTTTAGACCTAGAAAACAGTTTGGACAACACTGGTTAAAAAATCAAAAAGTCCTTGATCAAATTATTAATAGTGCGCAATTAAGTAAGCTCGATCGAGTCTTAGAAATAGGACCGGGTTTAGGGGTTTTAACAGAAAGAATTTTCCCTTATGTGGATACTCTATTATCTGTGGAGATCGATCGAGATTTGTGTAAAAAATTAGTTAATAAATACGGTAAAATCGATAACTTTTTATTGTTAGAAGGGGATTTTTTAGAGTTAAATTTACCAGAAATTTTACAAAATTTTCCTAAGTTTAATAATTATAATAAAGTGGTGGCAAATATTCCCTATAATATCACAGGTCCGATTATTGAAAAATTGTTAGGTACAATTAGTAAACCTGCCGAAAAACCCCTAGATTCGATCGTGCTATTGGTACAAAAAGAAGTGGGCGATCGACTTGTAGCTGTCCCGAATAATAAAGTATATGGAGCGTTAACCGTCAAAGTGCAGTATCTAGCGGATTGTGAGCAAGTATGTGATGTACCAGCAAAAGACTTTTATCCTCGTCCAAAAGTTGACTCAGTGATAGTGAAAATCACTCCTAGAAAATTAGAGAATCCAGCCCATAATCCCAAATTTTTAGACAGTTTAATTAAGCTGGGATTTGCTAGTAGAAGAAAAATGCTTAAAAATAATTTAAAATCGATTATTACTCCTGAAAAATTAACAGAAATATTAAATAAATTAAACATCAATGATCAAGCTAGAGCAGAAAATTTAAGCCTAGAAGATTGGATACAATTAAGTAATAATTTAGAGTTAACATAATGGTTATTCTACTTTAAGTATGATAAATTATGTCTAAAAAAAGGTATCAGGTGGCAGGTATCAGGTATCAGGTGTAAAAGAGTTAACATAATTTTGAAATTCTCTGTTGTCTTTTTCCTTTTCCTTACCTTCATCAAAAGACTTTTTCAGCATTCCCTATAGGAATTATACTTTTGATCATTATCAATATTAGATCGAATTTATGAGTAAAGTTATTATTATCGGTAGTGGAATTGTGGGAAGTACGATCGCCTATGAATTAAGTCAATATTCCCATTTAGATATTACTTTAATTGATGAAAAAAATCCGGGTACGGGTGCAACGGGGGCGGCTTTAGGTATTTTAATGGGGATTATAAGTCACAAAACTAAGGGTAGGGCATGGCGATTAAGGGAAGGGAGTCTTAAAAGATATGATACCCTTATCCCTGAGTTAGAAGCCTTGACGGGGTTACAAATTCCCTATAATAAGCAAGGGATTGTCAAGTTACTTTTTCCTGATGATGATTTAAGCAAGGGGCAAAATTTAGCTCAGGTTCGATCGAACCAAGGGTATAATCTTTTTGTGTGGAGTGTGGATGAGTTAAAAAATCGTTGTCCTGAAATTAATGTAAATGGTTTGTTAGGTGCTGTATATTCGCCGTTCGATCGTCAAATTAACCCCACTTTTCTCACAAAGGCTTTAGTTAAAGGTGCTTCTTTAAAGGGCGTAAACTGTATTTTTGGGGAAAAAGTTGTCAGTCTGGCAACGGAAGGGAAAAATTGTTATGAAGTCAAGTTAGAAACTCGATCGATAAAAGCAGATTGGGTTATCTTAGCGACAGGATTAGGCACATCACCTCTTATTCAATCCCTTGGCTCTAATATATCCGTTAAGCCCGTATTAGGACAAGCATTATTATTAAAACATCCCACATGGCAAATTAAAGATAACTTCTCCCCCGTTATTACGGGAAATGATATTCATATTGTGCCAATGGCAAACGATGAACTTTGGTTAGGTGCTACTGTTGAATTTCCTGATAATCAGGAGCAAATCCTTCCCGACGAAGAATTATTGAAGAATTTACAACAAAGTGCCATCGAATTTTGTCCGAGTTTAGCGACTGCTCCCATAATGTTATCATGGACAGGTAAAAGACCAAGACCCGAAGGAAAATCCGCCCCTATCATCGAAAAACTAGAAAACTACGATAATATTATTTTGGCAACAGGGCATTATCGCAACGGTATATTATTAGCCCCCGCTACGGCTTCATCGGTTGTAGAATTAATTGGATGTTGAACATTTTAGCTTTTTAGGCGAGAAGCTAGGGTGTTGAAATTTGGCTAAATATACAAATGTATTTTCTGTGCTTTTTGAAGACGATCGATATTACTAGCGTTGAATCTAAGACAATATTTTGAGGTAAAATTAAATAGCATTATTAAAAGTATTAAATAATATTATTCCCATGTATGAACAACTATCTCACTCAATATTAAACGAAATTTTAGATCAACTTAAACCAGAAATTACAGAAAAAGAACTCAATCACTTTTATACTCGTTTAGGAGCTAATTTTTATAGTCTATTCTCACTTTTTCAAAAACTTTACGGTAAGCGTCACGATTTTAAGTATCAATTACTAAGATTAGTTGAAGTTATGGCTCGTCAGTATATCATGCGATCGAGCTTCCTCAAACAAAGAGATTTAGCAAGGGAAAAAGATTTTAACTGGTTTTTAAATCAAAAATGGGTAGGCATGACGCTATATGCCGATGGATTTGCCGAAGACTTGCCCGATTTAGCCACAAAAATCGACTATTTTACCGAATTGGGGGTTAACTTAGTCCATATTATGCCCATTTTGGAATGTCCGAAAAATGCCAGTGATGGCGGTTATGCTGTGAGTAACTATCGCAAAATTGACGAAAGAGTAGGAGATTTACAGGATATTCAAGTCATCTCTAACTTGATGAAGGAAAGAGACATTTTACTCGTCTTAGACATCGTAGTAAATCATACCTCCAATGAGCATGAATGGGCTGAAAAAGCAAGACAGGGCGATCGAAAGTATCAGGATTATTACTATATATTTGAGAATAGGGAAATCCCCGATATGTTTGAAAAAACCCTGCCCGAAGTATTCCCTCAAACTGCACCGGGTAACTTTACCTATGATCAAGAAATGAAAAAATGGGTTATGACAGTATTTAATAATTATCAATGGGATTTAAACTATCAAAACCCTGCGGTATTTATCGAAATGCTGGATATATTGCTATTTTGGGCAAATCAAGGGGTGGATATTCTGCGTCTTGATGCTGTTGCCTTCCTCTGGAAAAAAATCGGTGGAAATAGTCAAAATGAAGAAGAAGCCCATATATTATTACAATTATTTAAAGATTGTTGTCAAGTAACCGCCCCGGGTACATTATTTATTGCAGAAGCCATCGTAGCGCCCTTAGAAATCGTTAAATATTTCGGCGAAGATGCCATTAATGCTAAAGAATGTGAAATCGCCTATAACGCTACTTTTATGGCTTTGTTATGGGATGCAGTTGCCACTAAAAATGCTAAATTAATTCGTCAAGGGGTAAGGAATTTACCTGACAAATTAGAAAGGGCAACATGGCTTAATTATATTAGGTGTCATGATGATATTGGTTTAGGTTTTACCGATGACGATATATTTCAAGCGGGTTATGAACCTCGATCGCACCGTCAATTTTTGCTTAACTACTTTTCGGGCAAATTTGACGATACATCAGCTAGAGGCTTGTTATTCGGGCAAAATCCTAAAAATAATGATGCGCGTATCTCTGGCACATTAACTTCTTTGATAGGGTTAGAAAGTGCTTTAGAGGAGGGTAATCAACATAAAATTGATTTGACTATCAAACATATTTTGTTACTTCATAGCATGATTTTTTCCTTCGGTGGTATCCCCTTAATTTACTACGGTGATGAAATTGGCACTCTCAATGATTATTCTTTTATGGGAAACCTGAGTAAAGCTAATGATACTCGATGGGCGCATCGTCCAAAAATTGATTGGCAAAAAGCCGAAAAACGGAAAATAGAAGGCTCGATCGAATATACTATATTTACAGCTTTACAGAGAATGATTAAAGTCAGGAAAGAAATATCAGCTTTTGGAGACTTCAATAATCGAGAATTAATTAATGTTAGTAATCCTCATTTATTTGCCTTTTTAAGAATTGATCCAGAAGAAAAAAACAACGTATTAGTTATAGGTAATTTTGACGCAAATTCTCAATATTTAGACTTAGGAGAAATTCATCATAACCTATTTAGATTATTGAATAGTAACGATATTATTGATTTATACTCAGGAAAAAATCCTACCATGTTTAAAGATCAATTAGTCTTATCACCGTTTCGTTTTTATTGGTTATCAATTAATAAAAATTGAGAATTAAGAAAGGCAAAGGGCAAAGTAGTATTATTCTCCTAGTTTCCTAGTCTCCTAGTCTCCTAGTCTTCCCCTTCTCTTTTCATTACATTTAGTGACATTTAGTGGCTGTGTCTAAGTTCTATGAGTATAGCTTATAATTAATTAGTGTTTGCTGAATAACTCTAAAACTGTTTTTCACCTTCATCAATATTTTTTATTTCCTTACTGAGTATAGCTTATAATTAATTCTTATTCATTCCCAAAAAGAAGGCTTGATTTTTCACTTAAGTACTTATTGGATTATTATATTTAATATAATTAAATGCAGATTAACAAAAAAGAAAATGATTGGGGATTACTCTTAAAAATTGCCCCTTATGCCAAACGAAATTCATCTATTTTATTAATATCTTTACTTTTATTAATTCCTTTATCTTTAGCAGGTGCAGTGCAACCTCTGCTTGTAGGTCAAGCAATTTCTTTACTCAGAAATGAGCCTACATGGTCGTTTTTAAGCACTTATTCTGTATCTAATGCTTTAAAATTACTTAGTTTTATTCTCTTAATTTCTATTATTATTAGAACGGGTTTTCAATCCGTACAAGGTTTTTTAGTGCAAAAAGTTGGGCAAGAAATTACTGCTTTTATTAGAGAAGATTTATTTAATCATGTTACTTCTTTGTCTTCTAGTTTTTTCCATAAAACTCCCGTCGGAAAATTAGTTACTCGCATTACTAATGATGTGGAAGCCTTGGGGGATGTGTTTGCAACGGGTGCCATCGGAATTTTAAGTGATTTAGTGGCGATTTTAGTTATTATCATCACGATGTTTTCCTTACAGTGGCAGTTAGCTTTTATGTTGGTGTTGATGCTGATTCCTGTCACAGCTTTAATTATCTATTTCCAAAAGCAATACCGCAAGGCTAATTATGTGGCGAGGGAAGAATTATCGGTTCTCAACTCCATGCTACAAGAAAATGTGGTAGGTATCAATGTTGTGCAATTATTTGGACGAGAAAAATACAATAGTGAAATTTTTAGAGTGACAAATGATCGATACCGAGTAGCCATTGATAAAACCATCTTCCACGATTCTGCCGTATCCGCTACCCTCGAATGGATTTCTTTAGTTGCCATTGCAGGGGTATTGTGGTTAGGAGGCTTATTAGTTTTAGGAAATAACTTGAGTTTCGGCATATTATCGGCTTTTATCTTATATTCTCAACGATTATTTGATCCTTTACGGCAATTTGCTGACAAATTTACCATGTTTCAATCGGGATTCACTGCGATCGAACGTATCACGGAATTAATGAGTATTCCCTTAGAGATAAAAGACAGAGTTGATAACATTAGCTTCGATAGTAATAAAGAAGACGAGAAAATAGGAGAAATAACCTTTGAAAATGTGTCTTTTGGCTATAAACCCGATGAATATGTCTTAAAAAACCTCAATTTCACCATCAAATCAGGAGAAAAAATTGCTTTAGTCGGTCCCACTGGTGCAGGAAAAAGCTCTATAATTAGGTTATTATGCCGTTTATACGAGCCCACCCACGGACGGATTTTAGTGGACGGTATCGACATCAGAGACATCACCCAAGCGGAATTAAGAAGCCATATCGGGGTAATTTTGCAAGAAAGTTTCATCTTTGCAGGAGATGTGAAACGCAACATCACTTTAGGGGAAGACTACAGTCTTGAGGAAATTCAAAGAGCAGCAAAAATCACTAATATAGACAAATTTATTGAAGGATTACCCCAAGGTTATTATACTCAACTGAGGGAAAGAGGAGCGAACCTTTCGGGGGGGCAAAAACAACTGTTAGCCTTTGCGAGAGTTGCCATTCGTAACCCGAATATCTTGGTTTTAGACGAAGCAACCTCCAGTTTAGATGTGGCTACCGAAGCAGATACTCAACAAGCCTTAGATGAATTATTAGTCAACAAAACTGCTATTATTATTGCCCATCGTCTCTCTACTATTCGTAATGTCGATCGAATTTTTGTCCTTAAACACGGAGAGTTAATTGAGTCTGGAAGCCATGATCAATTATTAACAGAAAATGGACTTTATGCCAGTCTTTATAAACTGCAAATGTTAGCTACTCCTGTCTAATTTAGACTATTTTCAAAGTCGAGATAAAACTGCATTATTGTTAGTCGCTTTAGCAGACTTTTGCTATTAGCTTTGTCAATTTATTGCAAAGCGAGTTATGTTAACTTTATCAGCTAGACTGCTAGATTAGTTATTGATGAAAAGCCATATTCCGCAAAGAAATAAATTTCATTGCTCATAGCACAACTCTACTAAAGTGAGTTAAATGTTACCCAGAATATCTTGTTTTTTTCTAATAAAATAAATTTGTTAATATTTAATCTTTGGAGGTGATTAATTCATTAAACTTTGAAATTCAGGTTCGTTTCTTAACGAATCAAAATCTGAATCAGTTTTAATCTTTTCTCTATATTTTTTGTCCAATTTAATAGCTTGTTTTAAACTTCGCAACGCACCACTAGAATTATCTGATAGTGCATAACAACAAGCGATCTGACTTATAAATTGCGATGTACTAAAGATTATACTTTGAATGTACATAAGTGAATCAATTTAAGATAAAAAGAATACTGAATAAACTCTAAATATGCTCAAAAATGCTTGTATAAGGAGGAGACAACTAAATTAGCAGTTATGATAAGAAAATATTATTTTCTTTCTTTTGCCCTTTCATAAGCTGGATCATGTTCAGCAAAACTAATAATTAATACTCGCTTTGGTGTAGGTTTTTCATAAATACGATAAACCAATCGATAACTGATGTTATTATAATCAATTTCTAAAACACGACAACCTGTCAAATCGCCAGTCAAATTATGACTAGGAATACCTTTAGTTTCATATGGACTAAGAGATAAAACTTTTTGATATTGTAGAAAATCTTTTTTCAGAGCAAAAGGCAAAGCAGATAAATCTTTTGCCGTTACTAAATTATGCAGTTTGATTTGATACCGTTTTTTTGTAGCCACGTTTTTCCAACCATTTTTCTAAAGCAACTTCATCAATTTCTTGATCAATTTCTACCACTGTGTGCCATTTTTCAGGATTATCTTGATCATCTACATCAGCTAAACGCTCTATAGCTCTTTCTTCGGCGGATTTTTTCTGATTTTTTCCTTGATATTTAACCGTTAAAAACTCCACAAAATTTAAAATTTCTTCTTGTTTTTCTGGCGGTAAATATTGCATTTTTTCTGCAACTAAATCGATCGTACTCATGGAGATAAATAATTAATAGTAAAAATTTAAAGTATTGTCGTCAATTCTAACATAGCGATAATCTTATTTATATCTTTACTCGCAAGAGTATTGATTAGATAATTTTGCTCTCCTACAGTAGTTATTATAAATTAGTAGAAAATAATCCTAATTTTGATACTTCCTAAATATGATAGCTCATGGTTTTTATTCCTAATGTTGATCGAATTCTTGTCCTCAAACACGGGGAATTAATCGAAGTTAGACAGCAATAGGAATATTGAAATATTGAGAAGCTGTTGCTTTGTCAGAATCAGGAAAAGGTAAATCAGTAATTGTTAATCCTTGTTTTAACTTCGACTGAAAATCTAAAATTTCAATCCCTACGATATTATCTTCTTTATCATAATCAATGATAATACCGTCTTTTATTTCATCGGAGTCATAAGAAGGAATATCCACAACGGTTTAATTTCTATCCTTTTCTGTAGATTCTCCAATGTGTGCAATGTCCAAAAAAAATTTTTGTTTAATGTCATTAATCTCATTTAGTGTCACTTCCTAAATATTAGACATCTCCAGAAAATATTTTTTCTTGGCTCGTAGTAAGGGCTTCAGCCCTTGTTTTATAAATTATTGGAGAAGTCTATTGAATCTTTGGAGGTGATTAATTCATTAAAATTTGAAATTCAGGTTCATTTCTTAACGAATCAAAATCTGAATCAGTTTTGATATTTTCTTTATATTTTTTGTCCAATTTAATAGCTTGTTTTAAACTTTGCAACGCATCGCTAGAATTACCTAATAGTGCATAGCAACTAGCTATAGTATAAATAATATCTGAATTTTCTTTTTGATATACAAGAGCTTGGTTATAAAGTTCGATCGCTTTATAATATTTTTTCGTATCATAGTAAATATTACCCTGAAAAATTAAAGCCTTATAATTAGTAGGATCATTGTAAAAAGCATTTTTGAAAGAAGTTATAGCCTGATTATATTTTTTTAGGAAGTATAGAGCTACACCTTTGTTTAACCATGCAACAGAATTATTCGGCTCGTAAGATAACACTTTTTTATAAGATTTGATCGCTTTTTGATATTCCTTTAATTCCATAAAAGCATTACCTGTCTTTTCCCATATTTCGGGATGATTAGGTTCATAGGTTAAGAATTTATTATAGTTCTCAATTGCTTTTTGATACTGATTTAATTGGTCATAAGTAATGCCCAGATTACGGTAAACAACAAAATAATCAGGGTTAATTTGAATGGCTTTTTCATAGGCATAAATAGCCTCATCTAGTTTATCGATATAAGATAAATCAGTTCCTAAATTTTCCCATGAAACATAATCATTAGGGTTATATTTTAAAACAGTTTTACTATCTTCAACAGCTTGTTGATACTTTCTAGTTTTACTATACAACAATGCTCTATTATAGTAACATTTACTAAAACTTGGTTGAATTTCAATACATTTATTAAAGTCATTTAGGGCATCTTTATATTCGTGAAGATAGAAATGTGATAAACCTCTATTATTATAGGCAACATATTCTTGTGGATTAATTTCTATTGCCTTAGTCGAATATATTATTGCACCTTCATAATCTTGTTGAATACCTTTTTTATATCCTTTTTCAGCATAAATAGTAACTACCTACGTTAAGTAAATTGATCTATCCAAAAAGAAGATCATAATGATAGAATAATTCCTATGAAAGTCGAAACCCAAATACTT
>NZ_JBLZFY010000099.1:0-15002 GCF_050753365.1 Geminocystis sp. CENA526 | reverse complement strand
CCTGTGGAGAGTCAAACCAACTTAATGGCAAGTCTATTAGGGATTCGGTGAAGCAGGAAGTGAACGTCCATCCCATGAAGAGTGGGAACTTGACCATTCTTGATCAAGTTTGAGTAAGTTTCATAGAGCGGATAAAGACTAATAGAATAAAAAAGATGAGATTTTTGTTCATATTTTAGACATTGAGCATGATTAATCATCATAGATCAATCTTTGATGAATAAGCTAGTTAGTTCACTTAAACTCATTGTCGAGAAAAACCCCTAAGTTACGGAATTTCTGATACCTTAATTCTTTCCTCTGTTCGATCGAAAGGCTATCTAAATACTCTAAATTGTCCAAAATACCCTGTTTGAGAATAGAAGCTGTGGCAAGGGGATCAGAATGGGCGCAGCCCGGAGGTTCTGGTAAAATTTGATCGATGATACCTAATTCTTTTAAATCCTTCGCCGTAATTTTTAGGGCAAGGGCGGCTTGTTCAGATTTTTTGGCATCTTTCCATAAAATAGCGGCACAGGCTTCAGGACTTGCTACGGTATAAACCGAGTGTTCAAACATCATCAATTTTTCGGCGACACCAATACCTAATGCCCCCCCAGAGCCTCCTTCACCGATAACAGTGGTGATAATCGGCACATCCAAGCTAAACATTTCCCTGAGATTGTAGGCAATGGCTTCCCCTTGTCCTAATTTTTCAGCGTCCACCCCTGCATAAGCCCCCGGAGTGTCAATAAAGGTGATAATAGGCATGGAAAAACGGTTAGCGTGTTCCATTAAACGCATGGCTTTACGATAACCACCGGGGGAAGCCATACCGAAGTTTCGTGCTACATTGTCTTTGGTATCTCGCCCCTTTTGATGCCCTATAATCACTACTGCACGTCCATTTAAACGGGCTATCCCACCGATTAAGGCTGGATCATCATAACCTCTTCGATCGCCGTGTAATTCAAACCATTCATCGGTCATAGCTTGAATATAATCAAGGGTAGAAGGGCGACGGGGATGACGGGCGATTTGTAATTTTTGGGAAGGAGTTAGGGTACTAAAAATTTCTTTGCGTAGTTGTTCTGCTCTACTCTCCAATTCTGCTAATTGCTCAGAAACGTCCACTTGATTTTTTTCTGCTAATTCTCGAATTTGGGTAATTCGGGCTTGTAATTCGACTAAAGGCTTTTCAAATTCTAGTAAAAAAGTGCGTTTTTGTTCTGTTTTTGCCATAAAATTTGATGATATAAATAAATAATAATTTGTTGATGAAGATTAATTTTTTATAGGGTTTTACTGTCACAATAATTTCTCTATAATCAGTAAATACTGTTATTATGAGCTTATTTCAAGTTCGTTCAAGTTTATATTGTATTGCTTTGTTTAATTTTTTTGCATTGTTTATTCTATCACTTTTTTGTTGAAGAGCCACTTTCGTAGAATTAAACTAAGCCAAGACGCATCTTAAATTGCATATTATATCGAAAAAACAAAAGGTTTATGGATCGGCAACTTGATTTGATTGCCGACAATAGAATTAGTATGGCTCTGGGTATATGCGGTACTGGTAGTTGACATTAATCATTGTCTTAGAGCAAATGTGACATCTCCCACACTGACCTAACGGTACAGATGTGGGCTTCTTAACTTCGCAATTAAGAGTTTCTGCTTCACAGGACGGCACTAGCCTTACAGACAAGTCCACAAGACCCCCTAAATTTTTATCTGAGATAGTTTTAATTTTTTTGTGACAACAAAGGGCTAAACTTATATTAGCGAGATATTAAGGGAAATTATCGATCGAGATTATGAGTCAATATGATGTCATTGTAATTGGTTCGGGCATTGGGGGTTTAGTCACCGCTACTCAATTAGCCTCAAAGGGAATCAAAGTCTTAGTATTAGAAAGTTATACCATACCGGGGGGCAGTGCGGGGTATTTTGAGCGACAGGGTTATCGCTTTGACGTGGGCGCTTCCATGATTTTCGGTTTTGGCGAAAATGGCACTACTAACTTACTCACCCGTGCTTTATCTGCTGTTAATCAGAAAATGGAAACAATACCCGATCCAGTACAAATACACTATCATTTACCCAATAACCTTGATTTAAAAGTTCATAGAGAATACGAAAAATTTTTAGAAGAATTATATAAATACTTCCCCGAAGAAAAGGAAGGAATAAGGGCTTTTTATGATGAATGTTGGCAGGTGTTTAATTGTCTTAACTCTATGGAGTTACTCTCTTTAGAGGAGATTCGTTACTTAACAAGGGTATTTTTTCAACATCCTTTATCCTGTCTTGGATTGCTTAAATATTTGCCTTTGAATGTGGGAGATGTGGCGAGAAAATATATTAGAAATCCTGAGTTGCTCAAATTTATTGATATGGAGTGTTATTGTTGGTCGGTTGTACCAGCAGATTTAACCCCCATGATTAACGCAGGGATGGTATTTTCCGATCGACATTACGGCGGAATCAACTATCCTAAAGGGGGAGTGGGTAAAATCGGAGAAACTTTAGCGGAAGGTTTAGAGAAGTTAGGGGGTGAAATTCAATATCAGGCAAAAGTAACAGAAATTATTATTGAAGGCAATCGAGCCAAAGGGGTAAAATTAACAGATGGTAGGGAATTTTATGCTCGAAGAATCGTCTCTAATGCCACCCGTTGGGATACCTTTGATAAATTGATAGATAAGAGTAAGAAACCTAAAAAAGAGATAAAATGGCAAAAAAATTATCGTCAATCCCCTAGTTTCCTGAGTCTTCATTTAGGAGTGGAAGCCAAAGTTTTAGCCCATAATCCCGAATGTCATCATATCATTCTCGAAAATTGGCGTAATTTGGAAGCGGAGCAAGGTACAATTTTTGTTTCTATACCTACTTTACTCGATCGAGAACTAGCGCCCGAAGGTTATCATATCATCCATGCTTTTACCCCCAGTTCGATCGAATACTGGGAAGGCTTATCAGGGAAACAATACGAGTATAAAAAAGAAGAATCCGCAGGGCGACTAATAGAGCGTTTAGAAACCATCTTCCCCGGCTTAGATGCAGGTTTAGACTATATGGAAATTGGCACACCTCGCACCCATAGAAAATTTTTAAATAGAATTAACGGTACTTATGGACCTATTCCAGCAAAACGTTTAAACGGTTTATTGTCAATGCCCTTTAATCGCACTGCCATCAAAAACCTTTACTGCGTGGGAGATAGCACATTTCCGGGGCAGGGTTTAAATGCGGTTGCTTTCTCTGGATTTAGTTGCGCCCATCGTATTGCCGTTGACTTAGGCTAGTGAAGTACCCTAACTTACCTATCGGTTGAAGATAGGGCTTCTCGTCTCACTGCCAATGCTTTACAATACTCCGAACCTAATCCAAGCATTGTCGAGTCTTACTCAGCATCTCTACCTATTTCTAGGCTTTATCTAGTCTAGCTAGAATCCGAGCAGGAGTCCGCCTTCCACAGACCCATAGAACAAACAAAATTCTATTTGCTTCTCAACCTTGCCATTATTTGGTATTGGGCTGATTGCTTCCCTAGTCTCTGCCGAGTACATACTTTATGCCACAAGGGCGGCCTCTTAGTCAGCTAGGTGGGTCAATGACCAATTCTATCATAACACAAATTTTTGTGTGGACTCCCTACGGTCGATTTTTAAATTGGTTGCTGATTCATCCCTACCCTATAGAGGAATAGGGAATTTTCAGCTTTATGTTAAATTGACACCAGATACTTGAATTGTAGCAATTCTCGTTTTGGTTAGATACAAAAATTGTCGTTGAAAGGGAATAGGCAAAAAACAAGAGTAGTGGTATCTTCGATATTTTTTTCTAATAATTTATTTTTCATCAATGATTCCTGATTGCTATACAATGAATTTTATCAAAATGTATGGAATAACAAAAAGCAGTGAATGAGAGTTTAAATTATATTCGACAAACAATTATTTTAATCAAATATTATAGTTTTGATCTCAACGGTTATAAGATTAAAGAATTGATTATCAAATGGACAAAACTTTATCCTCATCATTGGCTACCCTTCGCCGTAACAGAAGCGATTTATCAAGGCAGATTAAAAGCTGTTTCGGTGGAGCAAATTTTAAATGTTTGGCAAAAAAAAGGACAAATAAATCAAAGTTTCAATTATGAATTTTCTCGACTAATTCAGCCTAACATTATTATTTCGATTGATGAAGACAACGAATTAAAATATATTTTTAGTAATGTTAATAATCAGGAAAAATTACCCTTAGTTTCCAATCACCAAGAATCTCACAATCTCTCAGAAAACGTAGTTATTGATCAAGAGAAAACCCTAGAATCAGGGATGAATAACTTTGAGCCTTTAAATGATTATTCTCAATGTTTTCAAAAATTAAAGGGTTTTATTTCTAAAGAAAATTAATAATTAATTTCGCTTCTTTAGATATGATAAATCGGGAATAAATTACTAATCAGAATAGGGAATTATTAAATAATAATTTATAAACTTTTAGCTTTTATTTGTCGATCGAACTATTTTATCGTGTTTTAAGATACTGTTTTATCAATTTCCAAGATTTCAGGTTTCACCCTCTCGAAAAAGTTAACTAACATAACCGTTAAAATTCCTTCAATTATAGCTTGAATACCATAACCAATTAAAGAGGTTAAAATGGCGGTTTTTTCTGTATCAATATTAAAGTCGGAAGAAATAGTATTGAGGGTAATAAAAACAAAGATTAGTGCGGATAAAAAAACAGCGATCGAACCTACCAAAAAAGTTAAAATATTTTGATTAATAGGACTCTTAAATAAAGAGAATTTTCTAGCAGTCCAGAGATAATAAGCTAGTAGAGAAGGTATTCCCATAATAACAGCATTGATTCCTAAAGTCGATAAACCACCATGTTGAAAAAATACTGCTTGAAAAAATAAACCAATAAGAATAGCAGGAAAGGCAAAATAGCCTAAGACTAAACCCATTAAACCATTTAAGACTAAATGAATACTAAAAGGAGGTATGGGAATATGAATGAGAGAAGAAACAAAAAAAGTGGCAGTTAATAAAGAAGCCTTAGGTATTTGTTCTTGATAATTCGATTGTTTGCTAATTTGTCGTAAGGAAAACCAAGTTATTCCACCTGTCACAGCGTATCCAGAAATAGAAACTACAGGGGGTAAAATTCCATCGGGAATGTGCATAAAAAGTAATAAGTAAAGACTAAAGAATCGAAATTAAATAATTTAGTTAGATTGTCATTGCGAGGTACGAAGCAATCTGAAGCAATTTCTTAAAATTAAGATGTTAATTTTCAATTCTACATTCTCTTTGTCATGGTGAGACACATTAACAATCCCATAATTTAGTAGGGATGGTGAGGAGATAAGTTCAAACTAGGTTAAAATTTGATCTTGATAAGAATAATTTTATACATAAGTGATGGATACAAATAACGCTGTTTTACGTCAAGAAATTATTGGCTCAAGACGTTTTAGTAATCTTTGGTGGGCTACGGTGGTTTCCATTGGAGGCATCGGTTTTTTATTGGCGGGATTATCTAGCTATTTTCATACTAATTTCCTTCCCGTTACTGATACTTCTACTCTCCAATTTATTCCTCAAGGTATCGCTTTGACTTTGTATGGGGTAGCAGGTACATTATTAGCTTTATACCTATGGTTAATGATTTTTCTGAATGTGGGTAGTGGTTACAATGAGTTTAACAAAGAAAATGGCAAGGTAACTATTTTTCGATCGGGTTTCCTTGGCAAAAATCGCCGTATCGAATTAGTTTATGAGTTAAATGATATTCAGGCAATTAGGGCGGAAATTAAAGAGGGTTTAAATCCGAAACGAACTTTATATTTAAGAGTAAAACCTAAAAGAGATATTCCTTTAACTCCTGTGGGTGAGCCTATTTCTTTGTCGAAACTAGAAAATCAAGGGGCACAATTAGCTCGTTTTTTAACTGTTCCCTTAGAAGGTTTATAATATTGTCTAATATAAAATAATTTTTCCTTCTCAATTATTGCCTACTGCTCGATCGAAATCCAAGATTCGCAGTAGGTATTTTTGATGAGATTAATCATTGTGATATAATAACTAATAGGAAAAACTTTTGATCATATATTTTTTACTTAAATTCTAAGTATTTATAACTACGGCTTATGTTGTATTTAATCATCTTTTCCCCCATAAGATAACGGTTATTGTTAAGTTTTTGTCTATAGATGTTTTTTAAAATTCAATGATCTATAATCAGGAGTTAGTGACGTGATTTCTATTACACTACCTGTCAATGTCAGTAATTGGAAAACGGTTAGTTTTGCCTCAACTTTGTATCTTTGTCCTGTACTTGATTTATTATTAGAAAAAATACCAAAAGAGTTACATCCAGAAATTAGGTTAGGATTACAGGAAGCCCTCGTCAATGCCGCCAAGCATGGGAATAAACTTGATCCGAGTAAGCAAGTGGTGGTTAAATTTTCCTATGGTCGAGGGGAATATTCTTGGTTAATATGTGATCAAGGTAATGGATTTTCGCAACATTGTTGTTGCCCTTTAGACGAATCTGATTTGCCCCCCGAAGATTCCGAACATGGTAGGGGACTATGTATGTTGCATCATATATTCGATCGAGTGCTATGGAATAATCAAGGCACACAAGTTACACTATGCAAACAATTTCATAAATTTTTCAAACCTTCTTTGGACACGTCCAATTGTTAAAATTATAAAATGATTATAATAGCTCGAAAATTCTCCACAAATATTTGACATCTATTGTCAATACTTGTCTATATTTTCGGCAAAGTTTTCTAATACTAATTCCTGTTCAGCACGAGAAACCATGTTATCTTGTAAATTATGATCGTGTTGACGAGTCTCTGCTAATAATTCCCTTGCCTTTTCTTCCACATCTGTGGTATGATGTTCGTGTAATTCTTGTTCTGTTAAGGATAACAAAGTTTCTTCATTTTGTTGTTCGTGAAGTCTTTGCTTTGCCATTAACTCTCTTGCTTTGTCTTCTGTACTCATCGTTATATACCTCATAATATTAATATCTATCATCATTGTAAGATTTTTCGGGCAGTTTTTGAGATTTTTGTAAATTTAGACACAAAAAAATTTTAATTCTTCTGATTGCATTTTTAAAATAATCAAAGCTATAGGTGATAAAATTTATATTAATTATTTTCTATTAATTTGGCATAACTACTGTAGAAGAGTCTGAATTTTTTTGATTTTTAAACCTGAAACCTGACACCTCCAATCAACAACTAATTCTATTTTTGCGTAACATCAGTCATTAATACGCTCTAGGCTTTGGCGTAAATTCTTCTGAGGAAAGACATATCTAAGTTACCAAAGTTAACACTAAATGCCACATTAACTTTTTCCAGACTTCTGACTAACCACCCTGCCCCTTGACTGGTGAATGATTCATAGTGGTTAAATAAGATGGAAAATCTTTTTTCTAAGTAGGGTTTGACTTTACTACACACTAACACTAATTTTAAAAGTAATCCAATGGTTTTAGTCGTTCCCATATTACTAATCATATCCATAAAGACTAAATGACTGGGATTTTGAGGGCTATCCACAATCAAATAATTGAATAGTTGACTATAGGTACGCATTTTCAGAAATTCATCGGGTTTACTGTTGTTGTATTTAGGATATAAGGCCTGTAACTTGTCATAGAGTCTTTTGTTAAAACTATTTTTGCCATAGCGTCCATCGATCGACTGTACAATATACTCATATAAATCATCTTTAAACAGTTGATAATTGCGAGTGTCGCTAGTATGGGTTAAAAAACTGCGAGATACTTCTTGATAGGAATAGCCATTTTCGACTTTGCCTACATAATGTTTTAAACTTTTGCCTAAATCTCGATCGCTCAATAGGGTAGGATTACTAACAGGTTTGATAATACTTTCAGCGTTCATTTGCTCCATTTTTTCTCGTCCTGCTTGTGCTACCCTAATTTGATAGGTGACGAATTTAGACAATTTAGACTCGAATTGTTTTTCTAACTCTGTTTTAACTTTATATACCGTTTCTTGCTGTTCTGCGCTACTATCAGCACCTAAGAGACAATGATCATAAAGATAAGGATAACGATTAATTAAATTACCCACCACAACTTCTTTTGTCTCAGGTTGAATTTTTCTTTCCTTGCCGTTATTAATAATCGTGGCTAAACGTTTTAACTGTTTATAATAATCAGTTTGTAAAAATTCTCTCACTAATTGTTGCATTCTGACTGCATAAGACTGTCCGTAATTTTTAGGACCACCTGATGGAAGTAAGTCAAATAATTCTGCTAATTCTACTACATAGATTTGAGTTTTGGGGTGTAACTGCCAACGGTTAACCAAAATATGACAACAACGATTTAAGATAGCAGGAAAGGTTTCTGAAGCGTTTTTCTGACGAATTATTCTTGCTAATAGTTCTAATATTTGCGGATTATCATAGTTTCTAGCTTGAATGAATAAATAGCGAAATCTATCTAACACTTGTTGTGGCGATTGGCTTTTTACGCATTCTAACAAGTGATCATAAACATACTGTTCATTAACAGTAAGGGTTGAGTTATGACGATTTGATAGAGATGAAATATTCACGGCTTTTCATGATATGGTATATTGTGGAATTAATTATGTTAATAGAATTGTGCCAGATATAACTAGGCTATATTATCTATACTAATTAAATTATAATCTAAGTTCTTAATTTATCTATCAGCTAAAATACTGAATTTTTTATCTTTTTTATCTATGAAAATTTTTGCGAATCTTCAATCTATCCGTGAAATTACTGATGCTAATAGTGTTTCTATTCCTGATGATATTTTAAGACAAGAATGTAGTGGATTTAGTACAGATACTCGAACTCTTAAAAAAGGTGAAATTTTTATTGCTTTAGAAGGTGAAAATTTTAATGGACATAATTTTCTCAATCAAGCCATCGAGGCTGGTTCGATCGCACTAATTACCAGTGAAAGTTATCCTGCTTTAACAGAGACAAAAATACCAGAGTTTAAAGTAAAAGATACTCTTCAAGCCTATCAAAAAATAGCCCATTGGTGGAGACAAAACCTTGATATACCTATCATTGGCATAACTGGTTCTGTGGGGAAAACTACCATGAAAGAGTTAATTTCTGCAATATTAAGTACTCAAGGAAAAGTATTAAAAACTGAAGCTAATTATAATAATGAAATAGGCGTTCCTAAGACACTTTTACAAATAGATGAAAGCCATGATTTTGCAGTAATTGAAATGGCAATGAGAGGAAAGGGAGAAATTGCACTGTTAACGGAAATTGTTAACCCAAATATTGGGGTAATTACTAATGTTGGTACAGCCCATATTGGCAGGTTAGGCTCAAGGGAAGCCATTGCAAAAGCAAAGTGTGAATTGTTAGCAAATATGGATAATTCTGGAGTAGCAATTCTCAATGGTGATAATGATTTATTGATTAAAACGGCTTCTGAGGTGTGGCAAGGCGAAACTATTACCTATGGTTTAAATTCGGGAGATTTTCGGGGGGAATTAGTTGATACTCAGACTTTGAAGGTGGATAATAAATTATATCCTTTACCCCTCTTAGGTGAACATAATGCCCTTAATTATTTAGGTGCATTGGCTACGGCGAAGGTTTTAGGTATTGATTTATCGATTTTAGAGCAGGGTATCGAGGTTATTTTACCTAAAGGTAGAGCAAAACGTCATCAATTACCTAATGATATTGAGGTGTTAGACGAGACTTATAATGCTGGTTTAGAGTCGATGATAGCATCGTTACACTTATTAAAGCAAACCCAAGGACAACGCAAAATTGCGGTTTTAGGTACGATGAAAGAATTAGGGGAGTATGCACCCCAACTTCATCGACAGGTAGGGGAAACGGTAAAAGCCTTAAATCTTGATATGTTGTTGATTTTGGCGGATGAAGAAGTTACTAAGGCTATGGCAGAAGGTTCGATCGAAATACCTACTGAAATTTTTAGTAATCACGAAGATTTGTTGAAACATTTAAGACAAGTGGTTACAAGGGGCGATCGAATTTTGTTTAAAGCCTCTAATTCTGTGGGGTTGAGTAAAGTTGTGGACGATTTTCTTAAAGACTATGGAGAAAAAGTCTTTTGATGAGGAAAATTCATAAACATAAACTAAAACGTATTTAATTGCATTTTTAGAACTTACCCGTTGATTTACAAAACTGTAAATTTATAAATATATTATATATAATAATAACTATAGCAATCAGGAATCAATCATGAGAATACAATCTCCCCTAACCCTTTTAAATAAAGGGAAACTTAGTTTAAATTTCTCACAAATGATTTAGGACTGCTATAAATAATTATCAGGTACTAATATGGTAGTTCCCATTGCTGAAATAGTTAGGAATGGTATTGTATTTGATCTCAAAAATTGGTCTAAAGAAATGTTTAATACAGATCAGCTTGTTCAAATTATTGACAATATTTTTAACACTTTAGCCGAACGAAAAATTGATTATTTATTAGTCGGAGGAGTCGCTTTATTAAGTTATGTCGAAGGACGTAATACTCAAGATATTGATTTAATTTTGTCTAAGTCAGATTTAAAATTTTTACCAGAAATTAAGATTATTGAAGAAAATAATGATTTTATTCGAGGTGAATTTGAGAATTTAACTATTGATATTTTATTGACAAAAAATCGCCTATTTAAACAAATTATTCAAGATTTTTCTACCGAGAGACAATTTGGGAATAAAATCATTAGCTGTGTTAGTGTTGAAGGATTAATTATTCTCAAATTTTATGCGTTACCTTCCCTTTACCGACAAGGTAAGTTTGAAAGAGTTAGTATTTATGAAAATGATATTCTTTTATTACTATTAAATTACTCAATAAATTTAGAAAAAATATTAAAGATATTGTCTAATCATTTACTTCCAAGTGATTTAGAGGAACTAAAAGAAATCGTCTCTGATATACAATCAAGAATTAAACGTTTTACTTCTAAGCAGAAAAAGTTAGAATGAGGTTTTACTTATGACGTTAATTGCTGAAACTGCACACTTTTTTGTTAAAAGCGATTAGTTTGTTTACTATCAGATAAATCGATCGAATTTTCGGCGGAATTATCATCAATTTTGACAACTTCAGGGTTTTGGGTAGAATAGGATAAAACTTCTTCTTCCCTGAGAATTTTGCCTTCTTTTTTTAACAATAATGATAAAGCATTTTGGTTATGGATAGCAGGAATAAAATTAGAATCAAAATCAAGGATAATATTATAGGTATTAATTGATTCTTGATAATAACCTAAATCAGCTTGTAAAATTGCTGAATTATAATAAGGTTTTAGATATTTAGGTTTAGATTTTACTGCTAATTGATAACTATTTAATGCTTGTTTATATTCTCCTAATTGGTGATAAATAATTCCCAAATTATAATAAGCCTCTGCTAAATTTGGTTGTATTTTTATGGCTTGAGTATAATCATCGATCGCACTTTGTTTATCTCCTAATTGATAATAGATATTACCTCGATTATAAAAACCTTGAAAAAAACGATTATTTATTTGAAGAACCATCGTATAATCTTCTAAGGCTTCAATCAATTGTTTAAGTTTACTATAAACTATAGCTCGATTAAAATAGGCAAAATAGTTTAAAGGATTAATTTTAATTTCTTGATTATAGTTACTTAAAGCCTCTGGATAATTTTCTAATTGTTGATATAAATAACCACGCCAATGATAGGCAATCTCATTTCGATCGTTTAAACTAATGGTTTGAGATAAGTCTTGTAAAGCTCCAGATATATGTCCTAATTTATATTTACAAATTGCCCTTAAAAAATAACTTTTTGATGACAGGGGTTTATCCTTAATCGCCTTATTATATAAAGATAGAGATTGTTGATAATTACCATTTTTAAAATATTTTTTAGCTAATTCAAAAAGAGAATAGTTATTAATAACAACATGATTAATATAAAAATTTAATCCACCAATATATAACAATTCTGATAAATTAATAATAATTTTATTATTCTTTTGTTGAGTTTTTGATAACAAATCTAGGGGAATAAAACCTAAAAAAATAACGGGATACTCTTTTACATTAGCTGTAAATTTTTGAGGACAAATAGCAAATATAACTACTTGATTATTTTTAATTTCATCTGATGACAAAATATAGTCAATATTATTAAAATTACCTTGATAAATTTTGAACAAAATTTTAATATTTGTTGCTTGTTTAATAACAAAATAACTATTAATTAAACTCTCTACAGAATCCAAATGATAAACATGATTATCTAACCAAGTTATATGACCAAATTTTGATAAAAAAGCCTCGATACCTAATTGACGATAAAAAACTTTTTCTAAGATTTTTTGTGGTGAATAAGTTAAATTATATTTCTTAATAATTTCTTCTGATTCTAAGGCGGATTCTTTGTTAATCTTTTCGATCGAATCTTCTGTAATAATAACTTTTTCACTGTGGAAATAATTATCTTGACAAATCAATAAATTTCCCAAATCAAGACGGGAACAAAAATCCAGTTGTTGTGCCTTTAATGGTGATGTCCAATCCATACTTGAGTTTGGGGATAAAAAAGAGTGATAATTCTTAATTTTTAGGAATGCGAATTTAATAACTTACTAAAGTTTATCGTCATTGCGAGGTCACGAAGCAATCTCTAACATCAAACTTGTTTATTTTATTTAATCTTCATTCCTTAATTCTTAATTCCTCATTCCTAATTACTTCTTATATCTTCTAAGGTAAAAAGACTTTCAAATTCTAAGCCTTGGGAAGCATAAAATTGCGCCCCTCCTGCTTGTCGATCGACTAATGAGATAATTTTATTAACCTGATAACCAGCACCCCTTAATCTTTCTACTGCTAACATAGCAGATTTTCCTGTGGTGACAACATCTTCCAAAACTACAACATTTGCCCCGGCAGGTAAAGTAACCCCTTCAATGTAAGCCTGTGTACCATGTCCTTTTGCTTCTTTACGCACAATTAGGGCGTGAATAGGTCGATTTTCTAAAGCTGACACTAAACTTACAGACGTAACTAAAGGATCAGCACCTAAAGTTAAACCAGCTACAGCAGAAATATTTTCATCCAACAAAGAAAACATTAATTTCCCTACCAATAAAGCACCTTCAGCCCTCAAAGTCACTTGTTTACAATTCAGATAAAAATTACTTTTTTGTCCCGAAGAAAGAGTAAAATCCCCTTCCTGATAGGCATATTTCACGATTAAATCTAATAATTCTTGCTTTAAAATAGTGCTATTATTTTCCATAAATGTTTTTCGATAAATCAGTTACAATGAGAGTAACATGATCTTACCAAATATCAATTATGTTATCAAAAATTTCTCGTTTTGTGGCGATCGCCACGTTAACTACTCTTACTTGTGTTATTGCTCATCCTAGTTCGGCTCAATCGGTGGATTCTACCCCTGAAACTCCAGAAATGGCAACCGTTGAAGCCAAACCTTTTAATGTTAGTCGATTAGTAAATGAAGCCTTTGCTACCAACAGTGGTACGTTTTTTGAGGATGCTAGTATGGCTGGGCAATTAGAAACCATTTTTGGATGGCGTAGTACTTGGCAATATGGACAACCTGCAAATAATCGAGCAGGATGGCGCCGATTCCCCCAAGGCTCTTTTCCAGAAAATAATATCACGGCGGATGCTTTATTATTAAATGCCATTATCTATGATTATTTTCGCCAAATGAAAGAGGATGATCCGATCATTCGTACTCAAGATTTACCCAATCCTTTTAATACTTCCTTAAAAGAAACGATGGATTATCGACAGTAGTTTATTTATCCAGGGTACAGGAGTTGAACCTGTCTTGGGCGAATTATGAGTTCGCTGCCTCAACCGCTCGGCCAACCCTGGTATTTTTTGACCTTCACTATTATAAGATATATTGTTATCCTTTTGTCAAATTTTTCTTTTTATGAAAATAAATACTTCTTCTTTACTTTCTCCTACTGCTATTGCTAGTGTTTTTGTATTAATAGGTAGCTTGTCCATCGGTCTTGGTACGGGATATTTAACTTTTTATTTAGGTACAGAATCTCTTATGGGGGTAACATCTCCTGAAGAAAATCCTACTCAAAAAATCAATGGTAAGACGGAAAACAATGGAGAAATTCAAAATTTTACCCTGATGTCTGAACAAAAAATGTTGGTTAAAGTTTATGATCATATTCACAAAGCCAGAGAAGAAAGTAAACTTCAAGCTCAACAGAAAAAATAAATAACCTAAAGAAAAAAGAAAGTTACGATCGAAATAGTTGTAATACCAATGCCCAACCATAAAAATTGATTATCTTTATTATTGACAGTACTTAAGTCCACTAATTCAATTTGACGTTTCGGCTTAATTTTTCGATCGAGATTACTAGCTTGACGATATTGAGGCGCACTAGGGGTAACATTATTAAGATCGGGAATTTCTGTCATCCATTCTTTCGGACGGGTTAATTTCGGTGCTTTGATAATATAAAGCAATTGTTTCGCCTGTTGTTTAGTTTCTCTATGGGGATGAGTAACTAATTCTTGACATAAACTAATGGCTTTTTGAGACTCTCCATTAGCTTCATAGGCATTAACTAACCAAATTTGTACTTCTCCCCCCAAAGGAGAATTAAGGGGAATTAGTTTAGACGCCTCCTCTAAATTCTCAATACTCAAACGATAACGCCCACTGTCATAGGCTGATTTACCCTGTTGATATTTAAGTTCAAATTCCCGTTGTGAAAATGAAGTAGTCCCCATAAATATAAGTAAAAAGTAAGAAGTAAAAAGTAAAGAGTATTTAATTCTACCAGATAGGTTTAAACCCAATATTTATTATAAATTTATATAAAAATCTAACAAATATCGTGTGCTTCGGCACTATCTAGCCGACCTTTCCATGGGGAAAGGGTTTTAAAGGCAATGTTAATCGCCCCATTCCAATCTCGTA
>NZ_JBLZFY010000098.1:0-15053 GCF_050753365.1 Geminocystis sp. CENA526 | reverse complement strand
TTCCCTTTTCCCAAATCCGCTCTTCCCTCTCTTCATCAAAATACTTTTTCAGCAAACCCTAATTCTGATTTTCCTAGTTTTTCCATTTATTCAGCAAACCCTAAATATTTAACTCATGGGTCTAATTAATTCATCTGGGTCTAAAATAAATATAGTTTTTTGTTGATCTTCTTCTTCCATAACAGTAACATGAGAAGCAATTTTTAACGTATCAGCACGGCGATAAGAAAGAGGTAATTCTCTAATGGTATCTAAGGATATATCATAAAGTTCAGGGGTGCTTTTAATCAAGATACCAAAGGTTTCTCCTTCACTATTAATAGCTAAGAGTAAATATTTTTTGTCTTCGGAAGTCAAAATTTGAGGAGTGTTAAACAATCTTTTGTGTAAATCGATAACGGTAATTTCTTTTCCATCAATATTTACTAACCCATAATAATTTAATCCACTGCCAAAAATAGTTGTATAGTTGACGACCTTTTGTACTGTATCGATATGTAAGGCAACGTTAAGATTCCCGATCGAAAATATCAACAATTTGACTTTTTGAATGTTAGTTTTTGATGATTGAGCAGGTAAGTTGGCAGTATTCATTATAAGGGGAACATTATTAATTATTCATCATTAATTATTCATTATATAGCCTTGTATGAGAAAATCTCGATCGAACTGAGTAATTTGAGTATCCTGTAATTGTATAGCCTCATTCATGGTGTTGATACCTAAATCACCAATAGGATTAAACCCTTCTCCGCCGATAATTTTCGGGGCAATAAAGGCATAGACTTTTTGAATCATTCCTAGTTTAATGCACTCAGAAGCCAAGTTTCCACCGCATTCCCACAAAACTGCATTCATGCCTCGTTGATAAAGATTCTCCATGACGAAAACAGGAGTAAGATTGATGGTTTCGATAATTTCTACTCCCTGAGTTAATAAATGATGTTTGAGGAGAGAATCAGGTTGAGGCAAGGTAAAAATAAGAGTGTTGGCTTCCTTTACATCCCACAACTGACGATCGAATGGTAAACTAAAGGTTTTTGTCATCACCACTCGTGTCGGATTTTTGTCACTGACACCATGACTTGTTAATTGAGGGTTATCTTGCCTGACGGTGTTACCCCCAACAATGACGGCATCGCAAATACTGCGCAAATGATGGACAAAATTTCGGGATGTGGGATTGGTAATCCATTGACTATGCCCTGTTGTCGTGGCGATTTTGCCGTCTAAAGTCATGGCATATTTAAAGATACCAAAGGGGCGTTGATATTTGACTCGATGAATGAAAGCCTCGTTAAGTTTTAAACAAGCCTCCTCCTCTACTCCAATTTTGACATCTATTCCTGCTTCTAACAGTCTTTTTACGCCACTACCTGAAACACGGCTATCGGGATCGATCGAACCTATTACCACTTTTTTGACTTTGGCGTTAATTAAGGCTTCGGTACAAGGAGGAGTGCGTCCATGATGGTTACAGGGTTCTAAATTGACATATACAGTGGCATTTTCTGCCCTTGATCCTGCCTGTTGTAATGCAAATACTTCAGCGTGAGGTTGTCCTGCTTGGGGATGAAAACCCTCCCCGATGATTTTACCATCTTTCACCACGATCGAACCTACCATTGGATTGGGTGAGGTTTTGCCTTGTGCTTTTTTGGCTAACTCAAGACATTTTAACATCATAGTTCGATCGAAATCTTCGTAGGGAGAGGATGAAAAGGGCATAATGGGAAAGATTCTAATTATTTTCTAAGTCTATTTTATATGTTAACCAGTCTGCAAAATCCCCTTGTTAAGCAAATTCGTAAGTTACATAAAACTCAGGAAAGGCATCGAGAAAATTTACATTTATTAGAAGGTACAAATTTATTAGAAGTTGCTAGTAAGGTTAATTATCCTCTGATAACGGTATTAACTACCCAGTTATGGCAGAAAAAAAATTACTCTCTTTGGCAAACTTTACAAACTCAAGCGCAAAGGTTAGAGACGGTTTCGGGTGACGTGATGAAAAATTTGGCGACGACGGTTAATCCCGATGGAGTTATTGCTACGGCTTCCCGTAATGCTCGATCGAGTTCACCTCCTGATAATCTTAAATTAGGGTTAGTGTTCGATCGAATTCAAGACCCCGGCAATTTAGGTACTATAATTCGTACTAGCGTGGCGATGAATGTGGATTTTATCTGGTTAAGTGATGATAGTGTGGACTTAGATAACCCGAAGGTGATGCGATCGTCCGTAGGAGAATGGTTTAAGATTCAAGCTAAAGTCGAAAAAGATTTAGTATCCTTAGTGAAAAAATATCAATCCCAAGGTTATCAAATAGTAGCAACATCTTTGGAGGGAAATAAAACCCATTGGGAAATAGATTTTACGAAACCGACTATTTTATTATTAGGTAACGAGGCGCAGGGTTTATCTTCAGCATTGGCTAGTTTAGCAACAGAAAACGTCAAAATTCCCCTTGCTAACGATGTGGAATCCTTAAATGTGGCTATGGCAACAGGGTTTTTATTAGCAGAATATCAAAGGCAACAAACAAGTGAAAAGTAATGAAATATTTGTGTTAATAATAAAAATCAATTATACTCAGTGAGTCCAGAAGTGACTCTCAAACCTTACCTGATAGCAAGTTAAGACAAGGGCTTACGCCCTTACTAAAATCTATATTCTTATAAATCGATGCCTTCAATGTATTTAGCTACGGTCTGAACATCTTTGTCACCTCGCCCAGAACAATTAATCACAATACGAGGGCTACCTTCAATATTAGGACAGAGTTTTTCTAAATAAGCAAAAGCATGGGCGGTTTCTAAGGCGGGAATAATACCCTCTAACTTAGAGACTAACTGAAAAGCCTTTAAAGCCTCCTCATCGGTGACGCTGTAATACTCTCCTCTACCTTCATCTTTTAAGTAACTATGTTCTGGTCCTACCCCCGGATAATCTAACCCTGCGCTGATAGAATGGGCTTCGGTTACTTGCCCTTGGGTATCCTGAAGTAAATAGCTCATAGCACCGTGTAAAACCCCCGGTTTGCCTTGGGTTAGGGTTGCTGCGTGTTTCCCTGATGCAATACCACTTCCTTCAGCTTCCACTCCAATTAAACGCACGGAAGTATCCCCCACAAATTCATAGAATAAGCCCATAGCATTTGAGCCTCCGCCGACACAGGCGAGTAAAATATCAGGTAAACCGCCCCATTTTTCTAAACATTGGCTACGGGTTTCTTTGCCGATGACTCCATGAAAATCTCTCACCATCATGGGATAAGGATGAGGTCCTGCCACCGAACCTAAGATATAATGAGTAGTCTCAACATTTGTTACCCAATCTCGGATGGCTTCCGATGTCGCATCTTTGAGAGTTCCTGTTCCTGCGGATACTGGCTCTACTTTTGCCCCTAGAAGTCTCATTCTAAAGACGTTTAATTTTTGGCGTTCCATGTCTTCTACGCCCATATATATTACACAATCTAAGCCAAAACGGGCGCATACTGTAGCCGTTGCAACTCCATGTTGTCCTGCTCCTGTTTCGGCAATAATGCGTTTTTTGCCCATGCGCACGGCGAGTAAAACTTGCCCTAAAGCGTTGTTGATTTTGTGGGCGCCTGTGTGGTTTAAGTCTTCTCGTTTGAGGTAAATTTGAGCGCCTGTGCCGTCTGGTTTTGCGTAATGTTGGGTTAGTCTTTCGGCAAAATAAAGGGGATTTGCTCTACCTACATAGTCTTTTAGTAGTTGATTTAATTCGTTTTGAAAGTCTCGATCGAGCTTATATTTATTATAGGCAGTTTCTAATTCACTGAGCGCTGGCATGAGGGTTTCGGGTACATATTTTCCACCGTATTTGCCAAAACGTCCAAAGTTATCAGGTACTTGAGTAAATTTATTATTATTTTTAATGGGTGTAACAGTCACAATTTTTCGAGCTTTATTAAAGTTAATCCTATAGCAATCCTAAATCATTTTGTCAAAAAATAGTGATGCCGTGAATAGGAAATAATGTTACTGCCTTGCAATAAATTGACAAGGCTAATAGCTTAAATCTGCTAAAGCGATTATTATTATAAACGTGATCGAGATTGCTTCGTGCCTCGCAATGACATCGAGATTGCTTCGTGCCTCGTAATGACAAAGAGAATAAAAAATTGCTTAATAACTTTGCCGTTGCTTTTCTTAATTCTGCATTCTTCATTCTCAATTCTTAATTCTTACTCCATTCGATCGAACTGACATTATAATATTTGCTAAGTTGTTCATAAAGTAAAGGATGATAAACCTGTAAAAGTCTTGGTTTAAGGAAAAAGCCTTCCGTTACCACCGCAAAAAACTCCGCAGGATTAACCGCACCATAGGCATCAATTACCGTTGATTGCTTATTTTTCACCGCCTGACAATGGTTATAATATTCCTGTGCGAAAATTTCACCCCAGATGATGCTTTCCTGTAAATTGCCTAGTCGTGGCATTCCCGTAGCGTTGCCAAATTCTTGATCTAATTGATGGGCAAATTCATGTATAATCACATTCTCTCCCTTAGAAGGATATTGAGATTGTTTTGCTACTTCTGTCCAAGATAAATAGATTACACCATCGTGTCCGCTTTTGTTACCAACAGAAGATAAACCCAGTAAAACCACAGGATTTTCAGGGGAGTTTTTGTTTTCTAAAATTATATCAGGGTAAACATAGATATATTTGAGATAGGGAAAATAATTGCGTTTATGGTGGGTATCTCCTAACAATAATATACAGGCTTGGGATGCGATCGATAATTTAACATCAAGGGTAATAGTAAAACCATTTTTACCGATAAACTGTTTTTCAGCTAAAAATATTTTAATATGTTCTTGTAAATCTAATTTTAATTGAGATGGTAAAATGCGATATAAATAAATATTACTTTCTAAAAAATTATGCCAATCGAGAGGAAAACTAGCTTTTTTGAGAGATTTTCGTCTTTTTTTGACTTGGAAAGGAATTATTACATAATAGGTGAAAGTGAAAATAATAATCAACAAAATTAATAAAATATTTGTCATATATTATTGATTAATTCTTAATAAAAACTCAATAAAGTACATAAATTCTAAAAAATTACGGCTTTTTTATAGTCGCTATGACAAATTAATAAACAACAAGTCTAATACCGACAACCTCATGCTTAACAGTTTTTTGTGACATAATTTATTCTACTCAAAGCAGAAGAAACAAAATTACCTCATCTATTCGCAATGATACCAATAAATGTTTTGAGATTGCTTAATATCTTCTCCATGACAAAATGACTTGTCGCTTTTGCCTTTCTGATTTTTTCCCTGAAAAATTTGATCTCGATCGAGCATGATTTTAAGGTAAAATGTAAGATTGCTCACTAAATTAAAATTTTATATCGAGGTAACGTATAATGGCTCAAATGTATTATGATAATGATGCCAATTTAGATTTATTTAAAAATAAAACAGTAGCAATTATCGGTTATGGTTCTCAAGGTCACGCCCATGCCTTAAACTTAAAAGAAAGTGGTGTTAATGTGATTGTCGGACTTTATGAAGGAAGCAAATCCAAATCCAGTGCCGAATCTGCTGGATTAAAAGTTCATACCGTTGCTGAGGCTTGTTCTCTTGCAGATTGGATTATGATATTATTACCTGATGAAGTGCAACGCACAGTGTATGAAAATGAGATTGCACCCTATTTAACCAAAGGAAAAGTATTATCTTTTGCTCATGGCTTCAATATTCATTTTGGGCAAATCGTGCCTCCTGCCGATGTTGATGTAGTAATGATAGCACCTAAAGGACCCGGTCATCTAGTGAGACGTACATACGAACAAGGACAAGGTGTACCTGCTCTATTTGCTGTTTATCAAGACGCTACAGGTAATGCTCGTAATTTAGCTATGGCTTACGCCAAAGGCATTGGTGGTACTCGTGCAGGTATCCTCGAAACCAGTTTTAGAGAAGAAACAGAAACCGATTTATTTGGTGAACAAGCTGTATTATGTGGCGGTTTATCGGAATTAATCAAAGCAGGTTTTGAAACATTAGTTTCCGCAGGTTATCAACCAGAAATTGCTTATTTTGAGTGTCTCCACGAAGTTAAATTAATCGTTGACTTAATTGTAGAAGGTGGATTAGCCAAAATGCGCAATAGTATTTCTAATACTGCTGAATATGGTGATTATACCAGAGGACCTAGAATTGTTACTGATGACACCCGTGCGGAAATGAAGAAAATCCTTAGTGAAATTCAATCTGGACAATTTGCGAGAGAATTTGTGTTAGAAAATCAGGCTGGAAAACCCGGTTTTACTGCCATGCGTCGTCGTGAAGCCGAACAAACTATCGAAGAAGTGGGCAAAGATTTACGCGCGATGTTTAGCTGGATGAAAAAATAGTTACCAGATATTCTGTCGGTTGGGTGGCGGAAACAAAACCCAACATTAACTTTATAACAAAAAAATTTTTTAGCCCTTAACTTAATATTGTCATTGCGAGGTAACGAAGCAATCTTTTTAAAGCAATAAGTTGATTATCAACATAAGTTTATTACAAATAATCAGGAGGAGATAATGAAACAATTACTAATTTTGTTAATTAATTTTTATCGTCGCTTCATTTCTCCGTTATTTCCTCCTAGTTGTCGATTTGTGCCTACTTGCTCTCAATATGCCTTAACAGCGATCGAGCGTCATGGTACAGTCAAAGGAAGTTATTTAAGTGTTTGTCGTATTTGTCGTTGTCATCCTTTCCATAAGGGCGGTTATGATCCTGTACCCTCATTGTCCGATGATTTAATCTCTAGGTTCGATCGAGATTAAGATACGGGCAAGATGCCCGTTTTAGATATTTTTCTACTCTTCGGTATCTTCTTCATCGCTAGGGTAAACAAAACTATTCGATTTACCACTTAAGACGGATTTACCTAATGCTAAGGCTTTTTGTGCTTGGGTTTGTGCTTTTTTAATCCAATGAGCGCGACGTTGATTGCGTTTAGATTTAGATGTTTTCTTCTTAGGTACTGCCATGAACTTTTACTATAATAATTTAATTATTGGACAATTTTACTATTTTAACCTGATTCGATCGATGCTGACAATAGCACAATCTAAATATACTTAGTAAGGATATACTTTGCTTTTGGTTAAGATAAGTAAAAAGCATAATGTTTTAAAAACCACTTTTGTTACATTAACGAATATAAATTTATGAATTTTCCATTTTGTCAATAAATTTCTCATAAGAACCAATTTGAGCAAAATTTATTTCATATTCTAAATCATCTATTTTATCAATTCTTACTGAGTCAATTCCAATTATTTGTAATTTATCATAAATCAACAATTCTCCTTCTTTAAGTTTCAATACTTTTCTTAAAATCCATTGTCCTAATTCTTTATTTGAATAAGACATTAAGGCTTTATTATTATCTTGACAAACTTTAGATTTCATAATTTCTCCTGATGGTAATTTTAAATTAAAAGGGGTATCTCTATCAGGAAAAAAGTTAGGTGATAATTGATAAATTTTACTAGGAATAGGAATATAAACTTCATTTATGTCTCTCATTCTTCCTTGTGCATTCCATTGATTTAATCCACTTCTCTCAAATACAGTTTTGTTTCTACCATATAAAGGTAAATACACAGTTTCCTTAATTTTATTTTGACTACTAATTAATAATTGATTTTGAGATAATAGTCTCAATAAATCATCTAATGGATCTGCTAAAATATCTATATCAAATTCATATATGATTGATTGAGTAACAAATCGTTTCGTTAAAGTACTTTTTGACAACAAAAATGAATACTCATGTCTTCCATCTTCAAAAATAATAGAACTATTGTTATTTTTAATAAAACTAATATTGGCTATATCAATTCTATCGAGAGATTCTTCAAAAATTTTAAATTTGCCAACTTCTCTTAAAATGCAATGATAAATAGAAGATAAAACACCATGATTATTTTCTGTAAAATCGATTCTGGCATTTCTTAATTCTGATATTTTTATAATCAAATCAAAAGGTGATAGATTTTGATATAAATATCTATCATTATTAAATTCTGCTATTTTTTGAAAAGTTTTATTATTGCCCGATAAATAAGTCTTTAATCCAATACCTAAATTATTTTTTTTAGCATCAATAGAAACATCACTTCTGGATAAATCTTCAGTCTCAAAAGCACGACAAAAAACTTTTTCTGCCATCCTATAATATAGATAAGGAATATTAGAATCAGAACATAAATTAGATAAACTACCTAGCATTTTTAGATAGTTTTCGTACATTTGTCTTTGTTCAATACTTTGTTGATTAAAAAACATATTATTAATTATTTGTTAGTGCTAATCTTATATTATGAGCTATTCGTGAAATAACAGGAATTGAAACAGAATTTCCTATTTGTTTATAGAGTTGTGAATCAGGTATAATCGGAAATTGATAATCTTTTGGAAAACCTTGAAAGTTGGCACATTCTCTCGGTGTTAATTTTCTAATACCTTGATTATCTAATATAATTGGCACATTATGTCCTCCAGTACCCATATTAGCTGTTAAAGTTGGACAAACATTATTTTTATTTTCTCTGACATAGATTCTCCGCCACTGATAAATAGTATTTTGACTAATAACTTCTTGTTTTAGTTTTTCAAATAAAGGCTTTCCATTATAATAATATTTATTGTCAATATTATTTGTAACTAAACAGTCATGGATAGTTTTTTTTAAAGGAATTTTATCTGGGAAATTAAACCGATTAAAAAAATCTTGATTTAAAAAACCTACTATATAAATTCTTTCTCTATTTTGAGATAAATTACCATATTCAATGGTATTTAAAACTGCATCTTTTACTTTGTAGCCTATTGTTTCTAATTGTTCATATATAAAAGCCAATGTATTTCCTTTATTATGAGTTTTTAAATTTTTAACATTTTCTAAAAAAAATGCTTGTGGTTTTTTCTCTTTTAATATTCTAATAATCTCAAAAAATAAATCTCCTCGTCCTTTATCTTCAAAGCCTTTTTGGTACCCTGCTATTGAAAATGGTTGACAAGGAAAACCAGCCGTTAGTAAATCAAAATCAGGTAAATCAGTAGAAGGAATATTAACAATATCTTCTAAAAAAAGACTATTAGTGCCATTTTTATAAAAGTTATAATCAAACGTTATCTTGCAATATTTATCAATATCATTAGAAAATACACATTCAAAATGTTCAGATTCAAAGGCTATTTTTATTCCTCCTATTCCAGCAAACAAATCAATAAATTTAATAGAATTAGACATAGTAAAATTTACTCTTTTATTTTCTCATACAATCTATAATAATAGAAATCATATTAGTATAACAACTGATTTGTATAAGCTCAAAAGTATATAAGTTTTTTAGAACTTTTAGAATGATTAGTAAAAATTAGGAGTATTTTTTATAATATATTAATTTGATTTTTGCTAAAATTCTCATGGAGAAGTTTCAGTTTTAAATTCCAACGTAGTAGAAGCATCATCAGATTTAGAAGATTTTTTAGCACGAAAACTCGCTTTTATTTTAGCTAAAACTTTCTCTTGATCAATGGGTTTTCCTAAAAAACCATTCGCCCCTACCAGTTTACTTCTAACTCGATCGACCATACCATCATTACTGGTTAAAATGATAATAGGAATGTCTTTTAATGCAGAAACTCGGCGAATTTGCGAACAAATCTCATAGCCATTAACAATAGGCATGATTAAGTCTAAAAAAATTAAATCTGGTTTTCTCTTAAGAATTTCTGGTAAGGCTTTTAAAGGGTTTTGAATGGAAAAATATTGATAACCCGCTTCTGTAACAATATGCTCCATAATTTGACAAACTTGGAGGCTATCATCAACACAGATGATTAATTGTTGATGGGTAGTGTTGGTTATTTTATAATCATGATTAGTCACTCCAATTAAGGTTATTTGTACCGATTTATCTTTAATTTCTACTAAAGAAATCAAATCTTGTTCAAGATAAGGTTTTAACCAAAGAGTTACTTTTAAAATTGTCAAATTTAATTTATCTGCTAATTCGGTTAAAGGAAACTTACCATTGAGTAAAGAGATTAATTTTCTATAGGTTTTTTCTTTACCTTTAAATTTTTGTTGCAACAATACTGGATTTTTTACTACGGGAGCAAAATTGGGACTAAACCTATTCAATCCAGCGTTTTCCCATTGTTGCCATTGAGATTCTACCGTATTTAATATAGTTTCTATTTTGAGCAGGGTAATAGATACTTTTAAGCCTGATTCTTCGGGGAAATTATCTTCTACCAAAATAAAATTATACTTAAGTTTTTCTTGATTTTCAGCTTGATAAATATCAAATAATATTTGTTTAATTTTTTCATTTATTAAACATAATGCCTGTTCTTTTGTGATTAAAAATCTTTGCAATAAAGAGACTATTAAATAATAATTCCAACACTCAAATTCTTTAGCTTTATTTATATCGATAAAATGATGATCTAAATGAGGACAATATTTATTTAATAATCTTTCCCATGCTCTATAAGGATGATAACCTCCATCAGCCCACATTAAGCGACTTAGACAAAAATATAATCGCCATTCTTTCCCTTTACTATTTTTGATGTCAATTCTACCCGTAAACTTTTTTCCTTGGAGGGATTGCAGTTTTTGTTTTAATACTCCTGAACTACTCATTGTTACCCCTTGATGTTCTCACTTAAGTATATCTTCTTTTCGTTGCTAACTATGGCATTTTATATAGAAAATTTAACGAAAAAAAATTCTGCTGATTTTCAGTTTACCCCTCAGTTTCCATAAAACCATAGCTATACGATCGAATTTTAAAAGTTCTCTATTATAAAGCTAATAGATTCTCATTTCTTTAGTTCGATCGAAAATTGATATATTGATGACATTTTAGGATATGTGAGAATCAAAATAATTAATTTGTTGACTTTCTTAACAAAGATAAGAGGCAAGAGGAGGGTATTCCATCGAGATTTAGATAAAATGTTCACAGTAATTCATTGTCACCAATTATGCAAGATAAAGAGTGTTGTGTAGTCAATGCCAAACAAATGCAGGAAATCGAAAACCGAATGTTTGCGCAAGGAATGCCTGTCGCAAGTTTGATGGAAAAAGCAGGTTTATTATTAACTCAAAAAATCAGTAAAGAATATCCTCTGAGTCAATATCAAAAAATAGGATTTTTCATCGGTTGCGGTCATAATGGAGGAGATGGTTTAGTTATTGCTAGGGAATTGTGGTTAAGGGGTTACGAAGTCAAGTTATACACTCCCCTAGCTGACAAATCAAAGGATTTAACGGCGCAACATTTAGATTATGCAGGGTTTTTGAATTTGCCTTTTGTCACCAGTATTGAAGAATTAGGAAACTGTGATGTTATCATTGATTGCTTGTTTGGTTTTGGTTTAAATCGTCACATTACCAACTCTTTAGCCAATGATGTCACTTTAATTAATCAGTGGGAAAAGCCTATAGTTAGTATCGATATTCCTTCGGGTATTCATACCGACACGGGAGAAGTGTTAGGGGTTGCGATTAAAGCTAATCTGACTTTATGCTTGGGATTGTGGAAGTTGGGTTTATTTCAGTCTCCTGCGTGGGAATATACGGGAAAGTTAGTCAAAATTGATATAGGTATCCCTAATGGCATAGTAACAGAAGTTATTAATCAATCTCCTGTGGTTAAGGTGATAACGAGGGAAAAAGTGAAAGAGGTTTTACCCTTGCCTCGCGCGGTGAATACCCATAAATATCGTCAAGGCAATGTATTGCTTATATGTGGCTCAAAACGCTATGGAGGTGCAAGTTTATTAGCAGGTTATGGCGCTAATACCAGTGGTGTGGGGATGTTAACCATGATTGTACCTGAATTTTTGCAACCGTTGATTAATAGTCACATTCCTTCGGCTTTGGTAATTGCTACTCCAGAAACAAACACAGGAGTTATGGATTTTTCTTCTTTACCATCTATCGATTTTACTAAGTATAGTTCGATCGTGCTGGGAATGGGTATAACAAGAGAAACAATACCTTGTTTTCCTGTCAAGGAAATTTTAGCGACTCCGAGGATATTAATTATCGATGCCGATGGTTTTAACTACTTAACAGAAGATAATCTAAAGATTTTATCACAACGTCAAGCCCCGACAATTTTAACACCCCATGAAGGAGAATTTAAACGTTTATTTCCTGACATTGACTTAAACAAAAATCGATTAGAAGGATTACAGGAAGCCTCCCATAGAATTAATAGTACTATTTTACTAAAAGGAGCAAAAACCATGATTAGTCATCAAGGTAAATATAATCGCATTATCAAAGAAGGCACACCAGCATTAGCGAGGGGAGGCAGTGGAGATGTGTTAAGTGGTTTCTTAGGAGGATTATTAGCGCAAACGGATTTAAGTAAACATTCCCTTGAGGATGTGGTTGCTTCGGGAGGATGGTTACATCAACAGGGAGGAATTTTAGCTTCTCAAGACTTAACCGAATTAGGGGTTGACGGAGTAAATTTAGCTTCTTATATATCTCGATACCTTAGTCAACTGTATAAAATTACCTAAAGTTTGCTGAATAACTCGGACGACTTTAATCCGAGAGTAGCGAAGGAATCTCAACCTCTTGATTTTTGGTACAAGTGCGTAACTTCTAAATCATTAAATGTAGGAAAAATTTATCTTAAATTAATTTAACCGCAGTTTATATCAATAAAAAATACTTTTCCCTATTCCCTCTTCCCTTTTCCCTACCTTTATCAAAAGACTATGAGGCAAACTCTACCTAATGAATCCCTCAAAAAGTCAAATTCTTTTAACTCAAAAAAGGAAAAATAAAAACAAAATTTTACAAAAAATAACAATGATCCGTTAGAATTAAGTCAACTATAAATAATTATTTACATTAAATTAGCAGATTTATGTCTCTCCCCATTCGCAATATTGCGATTATTGCCCACGTTGATCACGGCAAAACAACCTTAGTTGATGCACTATTAAAACAGTCTGGTATCTTCAGAGAAGGTGAAGAAGTGCCTACCTGTGTTATGGACTCTAATGATATTGAAAGAGAAAGAGGAATTACCATCCTTTCTAAGAATACAGCAGTACGTTATAAAGATACATTAATTAATATTGTTGATACCCCCGGACACGCCGATTTTGGCGGTGAAGTAGAACGAGTTTTAGGAATGGTTGACGGTTGTGTTTTGATCGTAGATGCTAACGAAGGACCTATGCCTCAAACCCGTTTTGTCCTCAAAAAAGCCCTCGAAAAAGGTTTACGTCCTATTGTCGTAGTTAACAAGATCGATCGACCCCGTTCCGAACCCGACAAAGCTGTGGACAAAGTATTTGACTTGTTTGTAGAGTTAGGTGCAGATGATGATCAATGTGACTTTACTACCCTTTACGCTTCAGGTATTAGCGGTTTTGCTAAAGAAAATCTGGACGATGAAAATGTGGACATGAAACCCTTATTTGAGGCGATTTTACACCATGTTCCACCCCCGGCAGGAGACCCCAATAAACCTTTACAGTTACAAGTAACCACTCTTGACTATTCCGAATATTTAGGACGTATTGTCATCGGTAAAATTCATAACGGTACAATTCAAGCAGGGCAACAAGCCGCTTTAATCAAAGAAGATGGTTCGCTGGTGAAAGCCCGTATCAGTAAACTACTAGGGTTCAATGGTTTACAAAGAGTAGAATTACAAGAAGCTAGTGCAGGTTATATCGTTGCGGTGGCTGGTTTTGCTGATGCGAATATTGGGGAAACTATCACTTGTCCTAGTGAACCTCAAGCGTTACCTTTAATTAAAGTGGACGAGCCTACTTTACGCATGACATTTTCTGTCAATAACTCTCCTTTTGCGGGGCAAGAAGGTAAATTTGTTACCTCTCGTCAAATCAGAGATCGTCTTGACAAAGAACTACAAACTAACGTAGCTTTAAGAGTTGAAGATGGTGATTCTGCGGATCAATTCGTAGTATCTGGACGTGGAGAATTGCATTTAGGTATCCTCATCGAAAATATGCGCCGTGAAGGATTTGAGTTTCAAGTATCTCAGCCTCAAGTAATTTATCGTCAAGTCAACGGGCAACCCTACGAACCTTTTGAATACCTCGTTTTAGACGTACCCGAAGAAGCACAAGGCTCTTGTATCGAGCGCTTAGGGCAACGTAAAGCCGAAATGCAGGATATGCAATCAGGCGGAAACGGACGTACTCAATTAGAATTTATCGTTCCAGCAAGGGGTTTAATTGGCTTCCGTGGTGACTTTATCCGTATCACCAAGGGGGAAGGGATTATGAACCATAGTTTCCATGAATATCGTCCTTTAGTAGGTGATTTAGAAACCCGTTACAACGGTGTATTAACTTCCTTTGAAGAAGGTGTTTCTACTTTCTACGCCATGAAAAACGCTGAAGACAGAGGTATTTTCTTTATCCATCCGGGTACAAAAGTCTATAAAGGCATGATTATTGGTGAAAGTAACCGCGCTCAGGATGTAGAAATTAACGTTTGTAAAACCAAGCAGTTAACCAACCATCGATCGGCAACTGGTGATGAACTTGTGCAACTACAAGCCCCTGTAGAAATGAGTCTTGAACGCGCATTAGAGTATATTGGTCCTGATGAATTAGTGGAAGTTACTCCCGAATCTATCCGTTTGCGCAAATTACCTAGCAAAAAATTAGCTAAACGCTAGAGAGTAAGAAGTAAGAAGTAAGAAGTAAGAAGTAAGAAGTAAGAAGTAAGAAGTAAGAAGTAAGAAGTAAGAAGTAAGAAGTAAGAAGTAAGAAGTGAGAAATAAAGAATGTAGGGGCTTAATATATTAAGCCCAACTTCATCAGAAAATAATCAATAGACATCTTAAAAAATACAGGCAAGACCTCAGTTCGAGATAAAAATTAGATTAAATCGATCGCTAAAAGCGGCGCTGTGCGATCGAATCATAAGAAGATTTGATTAAAAATTATGATAAATTGATTTTTTATAGCTATTTACTAAATTT
>NZ_JBLZFY010000097.1:0-15127 GCF_050753365.1 Geminocystis sp. CENA526 | reverse complement strand
AATGGGATTTCACCGTTTTAAAAAAGGACGTTTATCAGCATTACCGATTTATTTTCGGGATGAAGATAAAATTAGAGGATTAATGTTTTTATTAACGATCGCCCTGATAGTTTTTACTTTGATGGAATTTGTAGTTCGCCGTCAATTACATGAGTCTAAATCCAGTTTAGCAGGTCTTTATGATGGGAATCCAAAACGCAGAACCAATCGCCCCACCGCAGAAAAAATGTTACGAGGTTTATGTAACATAACTCTGTATAAACATCGAGATGGTTCACGAGAAATATCATCATTGAATCCGTTGCAAAAAGAGATATTAAGTCTGATGGCAGTACCAGAGTCAATTTATAGTAGCCTAGGTGATGATTGGGAAAAAAGAATTGATTAGCGTATTAAGTACAATAATAAATTAAATAAGATGAATTAAGGGCAAATAAACGATTGGTGGGCATATTTTCTAGCCTAGAGAGGATTTGTTTGGATTAAAACTGGTATTTGTGGGAGAATTTTCATCCCTTTGATCGTTGATAACAAAGTTTCAGATTGAGTCAATTAATCTTACTTTTAATTATAGTATTAATTACGCTAATTATTATTTTTGAGAGTAGATTGTAACACGAAAGTCGCTAACATAATCAACCTCCTCAACGAATTAGACTTTGTCACTACTTTTTTGACTCAAATTCTTATATATTAAACATTTGAAGTTATTTTTCACTCTTTGACTTTTTCAAATAAGCGAACAATGAGTCCTAATTTTAAAACTGTTTTGGCTTGGGAATGATGATCAATACAGTTTTGGGATAAAACACTTTCACCAATATAGTATCCCCGATTTTCTTTAAAAGAACCTAAGACTTGAGGATTTTTTTCTTTAATTAATTGCCAGTTACGAAAATTACGAAGACGGATGCCTCTTTTATCTAATACTTCGCTTTCAATGTCTGTTGTTTCAATTGTGTAACTATGATGTGTATAAGTATTTCGGTCTGTATTTTGTGGATCTGCCAAAACTATATCAGCATGATTACCACTTTCGGAAGGAATCTCGAATAAATTATAAGACATTATATTTAGCCTGATGAAAATATGTTGATTGAGAGAAAAATTATTCCCTACTTATTTATCAGTCTTACTTTTCTGATTTATGCAGTATTCATCAAAAAAACAATATAAAATTCAAGCATATTCTATAATTGTCAATAGGCATCTACCGTATCTCTAAATTTGAACTCTGTATTCAGGGAAGATAAGTCTGCTATAATCTTTAAAATATGCTCCATAAAACAATAGAGCGATCTTACCTATGGAAATACAACACCTCAAAATTTTATTAAAACTATTAGGACAAAATAATTATCAAGGAAAAATAGGCGATATTAAACCAAATACAAAAACAAAAATTGAAGAAACTCAAAAGTTTTGTTATAAACTTTGGGATAGTAAATTGATTCACATACAGGAAAAAAATATTACCATAAAAATAAATAACAATGGTAAAAAAGTTTTAACAAATAAGGAAAATAGAAACCAGTTAGAGATTAATATACTTAAAAAGTGTGAAAAGACCAAAATAAAAATATCAGAAATAAATATTACTCCTGCTTCTAAAAGAGATTTATTAATCGATAAATTAGTGAGAGAAAACTTAATCGATATTGTTGATAAAAAAATTATTCATGGGGAATTGACAGAAGCAGGAAAACAATATTTAGCCGAAGAATATTTAGCTGAAGGATTAGGAAATGTTAGTTTACCAAAAGCATTATTGAATAATTATTTAACCTTTATTCGTAATTACTTTATGGACAAAATATCGTCAACAAAAACTATCACCTCAACAGTAGAAGAGGAAAATATTAACCCACCTAAGTTAATTACCCCTGATGATATTTTACAAACTATTATAAGGCTCGATCGAACCGTGAACACCGATAACTACTTACCAATTTTTCATCTAAGAAATGAGTATAAATCCGTATTGTCCAAAGATGAGTTAAATAGTATGATATTTACATTACAGAAAGAAAATAAAATTTCCCTTAGCCGTCTAGTGGATGCCTCCCAATATACTGAGGAAGAATATGATGCGGGTATTCCCCAAAGTATTGGTTATCCAATTTTTTATTTAATCGTTAAGTAAAATTAATACAAAAAAATAATTATTAAAAGGTAGTAAAAAATGACAAATTTAGAACAAATATTACTAGCATTAAAACAGAAAGAAGAAGTAATTCCTAATCCTTTTGATGATGTCACTTACGGTAACTTCTGGTTTGAAAAACACCACCTAGAAAATGTTGATTCCATTCATGAATCAGCATTGGAGAAAATAGAATATCAATTAAAACTACTCATTAAAGATCAATTTAGGCAAACAAAAACAATTTTATTAACAGGAGATGCAGGGTGTGGAAAAAGTAATTTATTAGGACGTTTAAAAGACAAATTAAACTCATCAGCCTACTTTGTTTATATTCAACCCATCGAAGATTATCGTTATTTTTGGCGACATACTTTACAATATACCGTCACCAGTTTAATGCAAATACCCGAAGGGGAAAAAGAATCACAATTACAACTATGGTTAAAAGGTTTACCAGTATTAAATTCTACTGACTGGGTAAAAAAATTATTAGGAGAAAAAAAAGCCTTTATTCGTCATTTAAAAAATAGTTATCCTGCTGGTATTGTCGAAGCAAAAAAATTCTTTACTGCTTTATACGAGTTAACAACAGATAATTATGACTTAGCTTGTGAATGGTTAGCAGGAGAAGATTTAGACGAAGAAGATTTACAAATTTTAGGGTTAAATAAATCTATTGATAATGAAAAATTAGCCAGAGGAATTTTAAGTAATTTTGGTAGAATTACCGATGCCACTAAACCAATTATTATTTGTTTTGATCAAATTGAAAGAGCTTTTGCTAATGTTTTTAACGTTAACACAACTTTTCATAATGAGCGTTTAGTCAATTTTTTAGTTTTAATTAGCATTACCCAAGAAAATTGGCAAACCTATAAAAAAACGATGGTTCAATCAGATTTAGCTCGTATTAATCAAAACATTTTTCTTGATGATATAACGATCGAAGAAGCAGAAAAATTATGGATTAATCGCCTAAAACCTCTCCATCTTCAATGTAATCCTTTACCAAATTCAAGTATTTATCCTTTAGATAAACAAATCTTAATAGACAATGCTTTAGGAGAAAGAATAAATCTAAGAAATGCTTTAAATTTAGGCGGTAAAAATTTTCAAGAATATATAGAAAATATTAAAAATATTGAAGTAGAAAAACAAGATGATGGTGGCGATAGTGGCGATAATCCTCCACCTCCAATACGTCCAGATTTTTTGAAAAAATGGGATCAGGTATTTGAAGAAAATCAACAAGAAATTCAACAGTTAACCACTATTTCAAACTATAGTGATGAAGAATTTTTAGAAATGTTTAAACATATTTTACAATGTCTAGGAGTAGAAAATATTAATCCTCAATTTTTGTCGGGAGTAAACTCTTCAAAAGGATTTACTTTTACTTGTTCAAAAACAGGTATGGAAAAAGGTTTAATTGTTAATAATACTCGTCGTGGACAAAGTTTTACAGCTTTAATGAAACAATGTCAAGGAGTGGTTAATAAAAATAGATGTCAGCAATTAATTCTTCTGAGAAATTTTGAGACACCAAAAACAGGAATTGGTGCAGAAATTTATCATAGTTTATTTACACCAAATTCTCAAAAATGTATTCACTATAAACTAACATTAGAAGATTTATACTATTTTTTTACCTATAATAAACTATATAAAGATTCAATATCAGGAGATTTATATATCAATTTTAATTCTATTTCAAGACAAGAATTATTATCGGATATGCAAAGATATAAAATATTAAATAATTGTATGATTCTCAATAGCTTAGGTTTAGTTAACTGTTTTCCTGAGATAAATATTTTTAAAGAAAAATTAGCCAATCTTTTACAGCATCAAACTCAAATAAATTTTACAGAAATTTATAGTCAAATAACAAAAGACCCTGATTTTTATAATTGTTTTATTCCTCTTTATTTTTTCCTGAGTATAATTTTTAATCTCCATAAAAGTAAATCAGTCATCAAAATTGTTAATCCTAAAGATACCTATACTAAATGGAATATAGCAATCAGGAATGATTTGTGAGAAATCAATTATTAACAAAAAATATTGAAAATACTATTACTCTTCTCTTTTCCCTTTTCCCTTTTCCCTTTTCCCTCTTCCCTTAAGAAATAACAAACTCTTATAACTGATAACTAACTCCTATATTAATTTCTAATAAGAATTTCAGAACGAAATAAAAGAAAACTAATAAGATAACGAGAAAAAGTCCACTGCTGATAAACTTGCAACTGTTCAGCAAGATGATCTAATTCTTGTTTTATCATCATTAACTGATTTTCTTTCTTCTCTATATATGGACTATTTTCTAAGTCTTTTTCTTCTTCTTGTATTCTCGCTATTATGTCTAATATCTTTTCTTGTTCTAGTTTATATTTACGATTAATATTAATTTGATTAATCCTAATATTTTCCCTTAAATTTATTCTTTCTTCACTTAATTTGTTCGACAAATCTAAATACTTTTTATCTATGTTTTCCCGAAGATATATTGGTAAAGTTTTAGGCACATTATTTCTGGCATTTGTTTCCACTTGTTGTCGCCAACTAACCAAATTAGAAGCTCTTACTTCCCCTATTCCCTTTACATTTTTAGCACGATAATAACTAATGTCACAAATCCGAACAATACCAGCATTATTCAATTTTTGTAAAAATTTTTGACCAATTCCCTCCACTGAATCAGGATTTATCGATCGATTAAGTTCACGATTAATAAAATCATCTTGTATTCTTTTTAACTCTTGACTAATTTCTTGATTTTTATTATTTTCTAACTGATTTAATTCTCTTTCTATATTAGAAATTCTTTTTTCTAAAGGTTTATTTACTCGGATAATTTCATCATCTTCTTGATTTGATAACTGTCTTTGTCTTTGCTTTTGTTCTATTAATTTTTGATTAATACTATCTTTATCACTTTCGATCGATCTTGTTATGTCCATTCGTTGTTTTTCTAGCTCTTTTTTTCTAAGATTAAGCTGTTTTTTAACTGTAAAATTAATGGATTTGCGAAATTTTAGATAAACCAAAGATATAACGATAAAAATACTAATAAAAGTATAAATAAAAGCAAAAACTGTTTGTGTAGTAATAATGAGAATAGAACTGACAAATAGAAAAGTAAAAGTCAACCTTTCTTTCTTGAAATTTTCCCTAGTAATAATTGATTTTTTTTCTAAGGCTTCCAAAGCCATTTTAGCATTTTGATAACGCAAACTAGGATTAGGTTCAACCATTCTTTCTAACCAATTGACAAAGTGAATGCCCACATTAGGCATTTTTTTATCAAACATCACCCTATTACTGGAAAGATCCATTAAACTGCCTACATTTCCTGATTTAGTATTAGTAATTAAACAAATTAAAGTCATACCAAGACTGTATAAATCTGACGCTTCTGTTAATTTTTGATTATGCAATTGTTCGGGAGGCATAAAACCAAAAGTCCCCCCCATCATCGTACTTAATGCCATCGTTTCATGACCAATTTTTGCCAAACCAAAATCGACTAAATAAATTTGTTTATTTTCATCCATCAAAACATTTTCTGGTTTTATATCACGGTGAAAAATAGGGGGTAATCTTTCTTGTAAATAAACTAGAATGTCGAGGAGTTGTTTAGCAATATTCATTACATCCTCTAAACTTAAAGTCGTAAAATTAGATAGTGGTTGAGCAGACTTATATTCCTGAACTAAACATAATCCTTCTTCCGAATCAAATTGGCTAATATAACGAGGAATACCAGAGTGATTTAACTCTTTTAATACTTCTATTTCTCGTTCAATTTCTTTATAGCTATCCCAATTATTTGTCGTGGCAAAACGAAATTGTTTAATCACAACGGATTGCTGAGTTTTTAAATCAATAGCTTGGTAAGTAATTCTTCCCCCTTGAAGGTTATGATTTAATTGTTTAATTAGTTGATAACCAAAGGAACTAAAGTCTGCCAAATTGTTCATTTTAACCTTTTTTTTTGAATTAATTTAATTAGTATTTTTATTAATTTTTTCTCATTAGAAAACTTCAGATATTTTACTTATTTATCAATTATTTAACAATATATTTAGTATTTTTAAAGATTAAGTAATTGATGGTACGATGATCTATTTGACGTAAGCGATTTTTACCTTTTTCTATTTCTAAATCAATGGCACTACTTCTGCCCATTTCATTGTTAATTTCCAATAAATAACCAATTAAAGTTCTTTCTTCTCCCTTGTTTAAATCTTTGCTAATTTTCTGTAAATTCTTCTCAATATTTTCATAACTAAGGGGGTTTCCTTCTTCATCTTTAATGGCAGTTAATAACTTATTTTTAATGTCGGTAGGTTTAACTTGTTTATTAAAGTTAACGGTAAATATTTGTTGTCCTATATTACTCAAAATATGGTTAATTTCTGTGCGAGTAATATATTTTTCTATGCTATATTGACTGGCAGAATACATCTCAAATACTAATTCTTTATCAATATTAGATTCTACTCCTTTATCACTAACAACTTTTATGGTTTTAGGATTAACTTTAATCACTTTATAATATTGAATTTCTGCTAAATATTCTCCTACTTGAATTTTCTCAACATCAAGATTTCCTTTCGATGTAATTGCAGGTTTGATAATCGGTTTTTGAGATAAATTTTGTTCTGTCATGGTTAGTTATTCCAGTAAAGTTGATGTTTTTGATTTCTATATATTTATCCAGTGGTTTTCTTTAATTTATGCAGTAGTCAGAGAATTGTTTAAAATAATCTTTGAATACTTGGTGTATTATTTTTTTGGACAATTAACATATCGTGTAGGAGAAGCATAACCTGTAGGGAAATAATGGGCGACATTCTTTCCGATATAGTCTTGTTTATCTTCTGCTATTTCTCCCTCAAAACAATACCTGTCATTACCATTGGTGATAACTCCTGAAAAATGCCAAGAATGAATACGGTAAACTTGTTTAACAATTCCCTTATAGACAGCAAAGGCATAATCTGCATTTTCTCGACGCTGTTTTAATACCCAGTTTCCTCTTGTTGCATTATAAAGTTCTTCTGGGGTTAAATCAGGTGAGTAAGTTTTAGTGATACGAAATAAAATGGCTGATTCCGTAATATTTAGAAAATTTGGAGATGGAGATGGAGGTAAAATTGGGGGTTGATAATTCTCTAATGTTTTATGAACTTGGGTGAGAAAAATAATATCCATCACTGCATATTTTTTTTGTTGTTCAGTTAAAGGACGCATTGCCCAATCGCTTCCTTGTTCATTTTCTTCGATGGTAAAGCCACATAAATAACTGGCTAATGTTTTTAATTGTCTGTTAGGTGTTCCTAATTCTTCCAAAGACAATTTTCGAGATAAACTATAGGTACACAAAATATTTTTTACTCTATCTTTACCACCTAAAAATCTGACATCATAAGGGGCATTATGAAAAACTTTTTGGATGTTTTCATTAACCATTATTGTTTGAATAAAGTAGTCTATTAAATGGTTTTTATCTAATAAATCAAGGAGATAAATCGATTCTCCTGTTAAGTCATCGGGATTAGCGGTTATTTGTAATAGAGACAGTCTTTTTGTGGGTTTATCCCAGTCGGCGGTTTCGGTATCAAGCCAAAGAATAGAATTATTACTAAGTTTATCAATGGTTTGTTTTATTACTTCTTCATCTTCTAAATACTGACATTTAATTTCTGGTTTTGGCTCTATTCTGTTAGTAGCTAATAAGGTATATATTCCAGTAGTAATTCCTGTAAGAATACCGATAATTTTAAAGGAATTAGATTTAAGAAAAAAACCGATTAGAAGAATTAATAAGCCACTACCAATGCCAATAATATTAATAGTGGTTTGCGAGTTATTTTTATTTTTAGTCATGGTTATGATTGATGATTTTGCTAATGATTATTTTTCTATATATTGATTGTGGTTTTTGTTAATTTTTTCTAATTAATTTTATAAATTCCCCATTTTTTAGGGGAATTTTGGTTAATTAAAAAATCCAAGGAATTCTCTCAACATCGTTTAATAAAGTATCGAAGTCTAAAATCTTTATGTCAGTTGTTGCTAAAAGTTCAATTATTCTTTCAAAGGATGTTTGTTCTTCTGTTTCAAGGGGTAAAAGACCAACAGAATCATAACTAATATAAGGCAAATCTTCAGATTCTTGGTAAATTTGTAAATATTTTTTGAGAAGGAAATAAATAAACATTAATATTGCTTTTTTTTTGTTCTCTTACTTGAAAAGAATCATCATCTTTCATGTTAGTAATACCCATATATAAATTTTCATGGGGTTGAATAACAATGACTAATTTATTATCCTTTTCAGCTATTCCTAATAAATCATAATTACAATTATTCCAAAAAAGTTTCTCGAATGGAGTTGTTGGCGAAGAAACTGGGGCAAAAAATCCGGGTAACGTCAAAGGATTTTTAATTATTAAACCAAATTCATTGAAAATTACAAAACTAGAATAACTGCAACTATCAGGATTTTTTATAAATATTTCAAAGTCTGAACCAAAATAAAAGGGTCCTTTATATTTTTGATAACATTCTTGCATAGCATCGAAAATCAGGATTTCTTCATTCTCGTATTTATCGAATACACAAGCGTCCATGATGGCTGTATCACCTGCGTAAAATTTTGAGAAATAAGGGATTACCTGTTTTTGCTCACAAAATACAGTAAATTTTTTAATCAGGTTAGTTGCTTGAATGGGATTAATGTTTTCAGGGAAAAAGTAGCTAAATAATTCATAATTTTCATCTTGGTTATTAAAGTCTGAGTACTCTTCTAATTCACTAACTTTTTCAAAGTCTAATATAGCTAATTCTTGTTCCCCAAATAACTCATATACTATGCCTCTTTGATAATAAATTTCAGGATTATTATCATTAATTCTTAGTACTTGGTTATAGTCGGCGAGTGCCTCTGGATATTGTCCTAGTTTTTGATATAACAAACCTCTGTTTTTATAAGCCTCTTCATTGTTATGATCGATCTCAATGACTGATTCATAAGCACTAATTGCTGTTTGATAGTCTTCTAATTTAGAAAATAGATTTCCTAGGCGTAAATGAGGACTAATATAAGTAGGATCAATTTTTAAGGCATCAATATATTGATTAAGTACTGTTTTAATATCCTCTTCTGATTCGATAAATTCTTCCAAAATTAAACCACGGGCATAGCAAAAAATTTCTGGATTTTCGGGACTAAGAACTTGTCCTAATGATAAAGACTCCATAGCATCCTGTAAAAACCCTAATTTTCCTTGACAGACAGCTTTTTCAATCCAACACTCAATTGCCAAATTTTTAGGCATTGAACGACCTGTTTTAAAGGGCATTTCAACGGCAGTGGTAAAAGATGCAACGGCATTTTCGTAACGTTCTTGAGCTTTATAAATTACACCCAGAGAATAATAAGCATGAGAATAATGAGGATCTATTTCAATTATGCTTTGACAATCATCAATAGCTTTTTCCCATTGTCCAGACTGCAAATAACACAGAGATCTATTTATTTTAATCTTAGATACAAGTGACTGTGGCAGTGGCATTTTTAATATTTGGTTTAATTCTTGTATTGCTTTCCCAAATTCCTTGCCATGAAAATAATGGATAGAGCGATCGATTTTTTGTGTCATTAAGTTAGCTAAATAATCCCGATCGATTTCCACCTCTTTTAATATCTCAATAACTTGCTCATAAAGCTCGATCGAACCTTCATAATTGCGAGATTGAGCTAATTCTTCAGCTTTTGCGATTATAGCTTCTAACTGTTCAGCCATAGGGGAATTATTATTTTTAGTCATGGAATGATTTACTCATCAAATTTTCGTGTTCATATATATATCCATTCGATTTAGTCAAATTATGCAGTAGTAAGAAAAAAATATTTTTGTCTTAACAATTTGCAATGTAATGTCTTATTCTTTTGTTCTATGATACAAACAATGATACCATTGAATCAAAGTAATGTCATATCAATTTACTCAATCAAATTTAGAGAAAGAATTAGAAGCTATTTGCATTCCCCGTCATCCCAACGGAAAAATTTTTTTATTCATTCTTGCATAAATTATCAATCTAAGCTGGATATATCTATAGGAACAGAAATTATTAACTTATATCAATAATATATTATGACTAATAACAAAATGACCAAGCCCACAAATACCAAAACAAACATAAATGTTGAAAGCTCGTCAGAAATTATTTTGGAATGTTATAAAAAAGGTAGTCAATTGAAAATAAGAGTTATTTCTGAAGGTTATGATTCAGAATTAAATGTTAGATTTCCCCGTGATTTAAGAGAAGAAGGGGCATTATATTCCGTAGAAACCATAGAAAAAACAAAAGGTGACTACTATTTAGTCAAAGGAAATATCACTAAAATTGATGGAGACTTAGATTCTTTTATTGCCAAAAATTCTAGTTTAGATAACGAACAACATCAAACTATTCTCACTGAAGAAAAAGCGTCTGAGGAAATCACAATTTCTCAGGATTTAAGAAAGGAGAAAAATCAACGTGCGGAAGCATCCCTCGAAACAACTTCTCCTGAGAGATTGCGAGAATTAGCCCACCAAGATATAAAATTAGCCCGTGTGGTTGCTAAAAATATTACTGCTCCCCCTGATTTACTAGCAGAGTTAGCTCACAGTCAAGATAAATCCACCCGTAAAGCCGTTGTCAGTAATCCAAACACTCCTAAAGAAACTCTATTAGAGTTAGGTTCTCAATTCCCCGAAGAATTACTAGATAATCCTATCTTTGATTTGTTATTACTAGAAAACCCCAACTTATTAGCAGAGATGCCCCCTAGCACCCTTAAAAGTATGGTGAAAAGAGAAACTGTGCCAAAAGCATTTTTAGATTGGGCGGTAAATCATGGTAATGATGATGTGTTAATCGCTTTATTGCGCAATCCTCAATTATCCCAAGAAAATTTAGTCCAGTTAACAAAACATAACAACTCTCAGATTGTTGAAGAAGTAAAACTTCACATTAATTGGAATGAAGAAATTGAAAATCCAGAAGAATTTATCCGTCAAGCCTTAAGAGAAAATAATTTAACTATTCCGAAAGGAAAAGATGATATTGTTAGTTCTTTTTCAGGGGAAATGATTTCTTCTCAATGGTTTTATGATTTCTTATCTTCGACTGATGATTACGTTCGCAGTGCTGTAGCCTTGAATCCCAATACTCCTGTAGCCTTATTAGAAAAATTAACCACTGATTCTCATTATGAGGTTCGCAGTGCTGTAGCCTGGAATCCCAATACTCCTGTAGCCTTATTAGAAAAATTAGCCACTGATTCTCATTATGTAGTTCGCCGTTGTGTAGTAGAAAATCCGAATACGCCTGTAGCCTTATTAGAAAAATTAGCCACTGATTCTGATTATGATGTTCGCAGTTGTTTAGCCTGGAATCCCAATACGCCTGTAGCCTTATTAGAAAAATTAGCCACTGATTCTGATTCTGAGGTTCGCCGTCGTTTAGCCTCAAATCCCAATATTCCTGTAACTGTATTAGAAAAATTAGCCACTGATTCTGATTCTGAGGTTCGCCGTGATTTAGCAAAAAATCCTAAGACACCTGTAACTGTATTAGAAAAATTTGCCACTGATTCTGATGAAGATGTTCGCCGTGATTTAGCAAAAAATCCCAATACTCCTGTAACCGTATTAGAAAAATTTGCCACTGATTCTCATGATTGGGTTCGCTGTTATGTAGCCTCAAATCAGAATACACCTGTAGCCGTATTAGAAAAATTAGCCACTGATTCTGATAAATATGTTCGCAGTCGTTTAGCCTCAAATCCCAATACTCCTGTAACTGCATTAGAAAAATTAGCTACTGATTCTGATTCTGATTATGAGGTTCGCCGTTATGTAGCCTCAAATCCCAATATAACCCTGAATATTAAGATTGAGGTATTTAACAGTTTAGCTAAAGGTACAAGACCAAATTTAGGACGTTTAGCGGTATTTCTTAGCCCTTATGCTGATGTTGTTCATTTGGCTAAAAACTTTCGTTCTACTTCTTGGTTAGAGCGTTGGGCGATCGCTCAAAATCCCAATACTCCTGATAATACTCTTAACTACCTAGTCAAAGAGGGTAATAAATTAGTTAGAAGTGCCGCCGAATTAAACATCAAACAAAGACAAGATGGAGGTAAATAATATGACTTATCCTGATGGCTGGAAAGAGTTTTGTTACTGGAGAAAGATGAATCCAGATGCTCCCCTTCCAGATGGTGTTAATCTTTCGGAGTTATATCGTTTTGCTGCCCGTTATCGCCTTAGTTATTCCTATCAGGGTATTAATCTGCAAGATTACCCTGAGCAAAGTGTGGAGGCTTATGGTTGTCTTTTGGGGGTTTTTCTCGCTTACTCTGCTTTTGAACAGTTATATAAAGCGGTTGGTTTAACACAGATAAGGGGAAAACATATTGTTGAGGAATGGTCGATCGAAGATAAATCTATTGCTGAAGAGTTACGGAAAAGGTATAAGGTTATCGATTTTCTCCATGATAAAGTCTCGGCAGATCAATTAAAACAGAGAATAATGGAATTTCAACTAGGAAATAATCACAATATTTTAGTTTTAGCTACAGCTATTAGACATTTAGTTGCTCATGGGGTGATGACGGTTCATGGTGGAAATGTCAACTCAAAAACTACCATTGCATTCTGTTCTATGCTCAAAGAATGTGTGGATAATAAAACTCAACATTGCTTTGAAAATTATGTTTTAAATTCGATCGTAGTCAGAAGATAAAATCTTTTAATAAATTGGGATAAAAATGATAAATAATTCCCAATTTTATAGACTGTTAACTATATTCTAATCAACACAATTATTAATCTAATAACTAAGAAAAATAACTATGATTAAAAACAATAAATCATTATGGGATAATTTGTTTGAAAATACTTGTAAAAGTCAACAAGAATTACTGAAAAATATATTAAAGCCTGAGAAAGAAAAATTAAAACTTTTGTTAGAATATCTCTATTCTTCTGGTTATGAAATCTCTTTTCAGCATAAAAAAATTAAGCAAAAAATTAGTAACAAAACTTTAAGAATTAGAAAAATAATTGAAGACAAGAATATACATTACGGATATATTAATCAAGACACATTAGACGGAAATAGTCTTTTCGGTTATTGTTTGGGATTTAAGTCAGATAAATGTCCTGATAATTTTTCTCATCAAATATATGGGTTTTCTGAAGATAAAGGATTCTATATTATTAAAATAGAAGGAAATGAGAAAGGTTGGTATCTTGTTGAGGGTAAAAGAACACTTGATAAGGATAAATATTATATTCTTATTACTTCCATTGAGTTAGCACATAAAATATTTAATATTTAATATTATGAAATGCAATAATAGTTTAAATCACGAGAAAATACTCCAGATTGGCAGAAGGGACACTTCTTTCCCTCTAAATGCCAGGTATCGACAATATCCTTTGAATTGCATTCAGGACAGTGGGCAATAGGTGCTTGTGAGTCAACCATAAAGTCATTTCCGCAATTCAGACAAAGATGAGGACTATCGTTTCCAATGCACTTTTCAAGCAGTTCATGATCGGGGTGATAGGCATATTTCTTATGACCGTTTTCATTAATATAATACGGGTTTCCGTCCGACCAAGTTTGTATAGATTTAGTGCAATTATCACAAGTATATAGTAATCCTTCTGCCATAGCACATTTCCCTCAAATTTTTATTTTGATGAATTTTTATTGATTCCCTTTATGCTAACTTTTATTCTGTTTTCTGTCAATGTGCCTTGTAATATTTTATTAGTCTAAATTACAGATTTAAACCATTTATATATCAGAAGAGAAATTAAAAATTATGCAAATTATTTAACGAGGTTTCATAACTTCTATAAAATCTGAGGAGATAATTTGAAGTTAATTATTGATTTACTAATCCAAAAAGGTTCGATTTCAGTTATAATAAATATAATTATTAATCATAAAAATCAACAAAATAATTTTATGATAATTAAACCAATTTTATCTCAATTATCAGCTTATTTAAAAGCCACCTATAAAACTAATTTAAAAGAAGTAATATTGTTTGGCTCAGAAGCAAGAGGAAATGCTACCTTAGAATCAGATATTGATGTTTTAATAGTGTTAGAAAAACCTTTTAATTATTATCAAGAAGTACATAAAATAGGGGAATTTATTAGTAATCTCTGTTTAGAGTACGATCGATTAGTTAGCTGTTGTTTTACTACGGAAGAAGAATTTAAAAATGAAGATAATGCTTTTTATCGCAATATCAAAAAAGAGGGTATTAAACTATGAATAATACTCAACAAAAATTTTTAGAAAAAGCAAGAAAAAGTTTGGAAGTAGCTAAACAAATTAATTATAATTACCCTGAATTTGCTGTTTCTAGGGCTTATTATACGATGTTTTATATTGCTTCCGCTTTTTTAGAAAGTGAAAATCTTACTTATGGCAAACATTCGGCAATTATAGCTGGATTTGGACAGCATTTTGCAAAAACCAATAAAGTTCCAAAAATATATCACCGTTGGTTAATTGAGGCGGAGAAAATGAGAAAAGGAGGAGACTATAATTTAGATGTAAATATTAGTTATGAAGATGTTACTATTATTATTAACCAAGCAGAAGAAATGCTCAATTTTGCTAATCAAAACTTATAAAATAATAGTTGCTAAACTCCTAAAATTAATATTAGTTAATAATTAATTTTTTTTTATAATTCACTAATAAAAATAATGACACCTGCTAATCTCCAAGAATATTTAAACAAATTAGTCAAAAACCAATTAAAAATCAGTACCATGATTTGGGCAGGGTTTTTTCAAAGTCGGGGCAAAATTAAAAAAAGATGGACTTTTTGGTTATATAATCAACCATGTCCATCTTATTTTTTGTTTATTTTAAATAAGTTAT
>NZ_JBLZFY010000096.1:0-15276 GCF_050753365.1 Geminocystis sp. CENA526 | reverse complement strand
CAATGCTCTCATATTTTGGTATCTTGGCATTAAGCGTTTAAACTTTTCTAACCTTTGTAAATGTTCATCTACATCTCTTTGACTTAATTTACTTTTTACTACCACTAATACTACTTCAATATTATTTACTAATAATAAATCAATTTCTAAACCACCTTCTTCCCTTTTCACCACTACATCAGATTGTAATTCATGGACATCAATACCTCTTTCTTGAAACAAGCGTACAGCAGATGGACGTACTTGCCATTCCACAAACTCCCCTAAACGATTCCCTAGTTTGCCAATTTCTTGGCTTACTTGTTTAATTCTACGATCGGTTTCTTGCATTCTGCGATCGGTTTCTTGAGATTGTTCTTTAAGAATACGATCAGTTTCTTGAAAACGTCTTTCTGTCTCTTTTTGAGCTTCTGCTAATTCCCCTAATAGTCTCCAAACATCATCTGCTGTGGTTGCCATAATTGATTACCTCTCTTATTTTTCTCAATTATATTACAATTACTATGCTTTCGGTTGAAATCGATCGACACTAGAAATACCGTCAAATATTTCTTTCTAAAACCTCTTTAAAAGCATTTTGATTAATCGGTTTTGTTAAATAGTCATCCATCCCCACCTCAAGGCACTTTTCTTTATCTCCCTCCATGGCATTCGCCGTCATGGCAATAATGGGGATATTCCTATTTTCTTTTCCTGCTTTACCCTCTCGAATTTGTTGAGTTGCTTCATAACCATCCATTTCTGGCATTAAACAATCCATCAAGACTAAATCATAACCCTTAGTTTGCAATGCCTTTAAGGCTTCTATACCATTGTTAGCTATATCAATATTTTTCAAGCCTATTTTCTTACACATTCCTTTAAATACCATCTGATTAACTCGATTATCTTCCACTAGCAATAGTTGAATATTCTCTAAATTAATGGTTTTTTCTCCTTGGGGTATCTCTGATTCTGATTGTTGAAGTTCGATCGAACTTTGATTAATAATTTCCGTTAAGGTGTATAAATCAGAAGGGGTAAAAGGTTTACTGATACATCCTTTAAAAACGCAATGGGAGGAGTTTTGCAATTTACTATATTCATTGATGGTAGTCATTAAAAATAAAGGCATGGATGATGACTGACTTTGTTGGTGAATACGTTGCCCTAAAACCATGCTATTCATATCTGATAATTGTTGAGCAATTAATGCTACATCAAAATTATATTTAGAGTATTGCAAATAATCCTCTTCCCTTTTCCCTTTTCCCTTTTCCCTACCTTCATCAATATCTTTTTTCTCCTCCCCAACTATCATTTCTAAGGCTTCCTTACCACTTTTGACGGCGACTACTTTTCCTTGCCAATTTTCTAATTGAGTAGATAATACTTCACGAGTACGATCGTTACTTTCTACCAACAGAATTTTCATGTTTTGTAGATTGATGGGGAAGGAAGTATAAGTATTTTGGCTATGGGGTTGCAAGGTAACGGTAAATTTAAAGTTACTACCCTCACCTAATTTACTTTCCACTGCAACATTTCCTTCCATTAACTCACAGAGTTTTTTGACGATCGATAATCCCAAACCAGTACCGCCGTATGTACGAGTGACACTAGCATCAACTTGAGTGAAAGAGTCGAATAAAAGGGGGATTTTTTCTTCAGGGATACCGATACCTGTATCTTTAATTTCTCCTGTAAAAATTAATTCATCATCCTGTTTCTTAACACTGCATTTGATGAGAATTTCGCCTTTTTCCGTAAATTTGACGGCATTACCGATTAAATTAGTCAAAATCTGTCTTAGGCGATTAGGATCACTATTTACCATAGAATGTTGAATATTAGTCACATCTAAGATTAACTCTAAACCCTTTTCTTGGGCTTTCAATGCCATTGCTTTGCTGACATCCCCTAGCATTTGATATAAGTCAAAGTCGATATTTTCAATTTCTAATTTTCCTGCTTCTACTTTCGAGTAGTCGAGAATATCGTTAATGAGACTTAATAAGGATTCTGCACTACTTTGCGCGATCGAAATCTGCATTTTTTGTTCGGTAGTCAGGGGAGTATCTAACACCAGATTCAACATCCCGATTACCCCATTCATAGGAGTACGAATTTCATGACTCATACTAGCAAAAAACAAATTCTTACTTTCTACCGCCATTTCTGCTTTTTCTTTGGCTTGGATTAACTCTTGCTCAATTTTCTTCCTTGCAGTAATATCTTGAAATGAACCGTAAATTCTAATACAAACACCATCCTTAAATTCCGCTTTACCAGTCGCTTCTACCCAAATTTCTCTCCCTTTCCCTGTAATAAGTTGTAATTCTTCATTCCAAGGTGTGCCATTTTCTATAGCTAAATTAATAACTTCACGAATACGGTTACGACTTTTCCCCTCTTTATAAAAATTAATTCCCATTTCCAAATTAGGCTCGAAATCTGGCTCAACTTCGTGAATTTCCCTTGTCATGGATGACCAAGATAATGTATTCGTAGCTAAATTTAATTCATAAGCCCCAATACGCCCTTGACGACTCATAGCTTCCAACATTTGCTTTTGATGTTCGAGCATGATTTCTGTTTGTTTTCGATCGCTTATATCACTAACCAAACCATGCCAATGAATCTCCCCATCATCTCGTTTTTCGGGGAAAGAATGTCCCCTTAACCATTTAATTTTTCCAGAAGGGAGAATAATACGCCATTCATGGATAAAAATTTCTGTCATCTCTATACTGCGTTTAACCGCATCAGTATATCCTGCAACATCTTCGGGGTGAATACGTTCAAAAATCAGATTACTATTAGCGTAAATATCAGATAGGGAAACTTCATGAATTGTTTCCGCCGCCGGACTGAGATACTCAAATCGACTGATACCGTTAATATCTTCAACAACAGTGTAAATAGCGGAAGGAGAAGCCTTCGCTAAAGACTGGAATCTGGCTTCACTATTTTTGAGAACTATTTCGGCTTCTTTTTTAGCGGTTATGTCTAAAGTAATAATCGTCACGATCCATCCTTGATTATCGGTATCTCGACGGGTATAATTGTTTTGGGAAATCCAACGGATACTACCGTCTTTGTGACGAATACGATATTCATAATGTCCAATGTTTTCCTCAAAAATATCTCGATAGACTTCCTGTTCAACTCTTTGCCAATCATCAGGTAAGATTAAGTTAATCCATAAATTTTGATCAAGTCTTAATTCTTCTGCTGTATAACCGCAAACCGCTTCACAACCACCAGAAACATAATCGATACTCCAATGATTCGCACCATAAAGAGTCATGCGAGTGATAATTCCTGTTAAATGTTGAAGAATATCTTTGAGTTTATTTTCTGAATCTCTCAAGGCAAATTCTAGCTGTTTTCGCTCGGTAATATCTATGGTAATAATTGTTACGATCAATTGACCATATTGATCTCGACGAGAATAATTATTTTGAGTAACCCAGCGAATATCACCGTTTTTATGATGGATACGATATTCATAACTACCCGATCGTTCTGCATATAAATCATCAAAAATTTGTTTTTCTACTTTTTGCCAATCTTCTTCGATGATAATACTAATCCATAAATTTGCATCAGTAGTTAATTCCTCGGCAGTATAACCGCAAATGCTTTTACAACCTTCAGAAACATACTCCATTTCCATTTTTCCATCGGCTTTTACTGTCAAACGACTCAGAATACCAATGGCGTTATCAAGAATTTCTCTGAGTTTAGTTTCGGAGTCCTGTAAAGCAAATTCTAGCTGTTTTCGATCGCTAATATCAAGGGTTATAATAGTTAGTAACCATTGATTATTCTCTTTATCCCAACGAGTATAATTATTTTGACAAACCCAACGAATACTACCGTCTTTGTGATGAATACGATATTCATAACTAGCTGATCGTTGTGCAAATATGTCATTATACACTTGTTCTTCAATGGCTTCCCATTCTCCCTCCACAATAATACTTAACCATAAATTTTCTTGTGTCATTAATTCTTCTGAAGTATAACCACAAATTCTTTCACAACCCCCAGAGATATAATCAACTTTCCAACTGCCTTCACCACTAACTATCAAACGGGTAATAATTCCTGTGGCATTATCTAAAATTTCCCTTAATTTGGTATCTGATTTTTGTAACGCTGATTCTAATTGTTTCCTTTTCGTTATATCAATGGCAATACCATGCCAACAAACTTCATCCTGAGATAATTTTTCGGGTAAGGAATTTACCCAAATCCATTTTGTTTTCTTTGAAGGGGTAATAATACGCCACTCTAGTTGAAAAGATTGATTCGTTTCTAAGGCTTTGTTGACGGCTAATTGATAGCTTTCTCGATCGTCTGGGTGCATTTGATCTAAAATTACATTGCTATCCTTTAAGCCTTCCGTCACAGAAATTTCATTAATATCCTCCACCGCAGGACTGATATAATCAAAATAAGTTTCTTGGGTAACTAAATTTTCTCTCATACTATAGATAACCGCAGGAGAAGCAGAGGTTAATTTTTCAAATCTGGCGTGACTTTGAGTTAAAATAGCGGTTTTTTGTGCAACTTCCCTTTCTAATTCTTGGGTATAGTTTTCCCTAATTCTTTCTGTTTCTGAGAGTGAATCTATCATATCCTTAACGGATTGGGATAAAAGAGCAATTTCTTTAATCTTACTAAGAGGAATAACTGGGACTGAATGTTGATTTGTAAAAGCATAAGTAATATCACTTAAACGAGAGAGAGAACGAGTAATTCGGCGAGAAGTCCATAAACTAACTAAAATAGCAATAATTAAAGCAAAAATAGTTAAATATAAGGTATTAAAAAGATTTTCTCTAATTTCTGTCATAAATTCAGCTTCAGAAATCGCCGTCACTAGCAACCAGTCTAATTCTTCATGAATGGGAGTAACTCGGATAAAATATTTTTCTTTTTCATAAGTCAGTTGTAATTGTTGGGAATTTTGGAAACTCGTGTTTAAATCTCCTTGAGAGGTTAATAACTCGCTGATGGCTACGGTAAGAGGGTTACTGCTATTAATGGCTTTTAAACGCCGATTTTGAACGTTTACATTGTCTTTTAAGTTATCTTTGGGGGTTTTATCAAAAGGGGTTTCTCCTGTGGAAGTACCAATTAGTAAGCCTGTTCGATCGATAATGAAAACTTGCCCTCGATGATTTTGGTTAATTTCCTGTAAAAAATCCCCTAGTTGAGTCAGATAAATACTTGCACCTAATACCCCTTCAAATTTTCCCTGATTATTATAAAAGGGGAGTATTTGTAATAATTGGAGAATGGGTTTATCTTGTCCTTGAGAAAGGGTAACATTAATGATAGAAAGACCATCAGGATTATTTTTTGCTTTTAAATACCAAGGATTCCCCGGGGGGTCATTATGGGGATTATAATTATTTCTAGTTTCTTTGAGGATTTTATTTTGTCCGTTTCGATCGGCTTGATAACGATAAAATTCTCTGTTAGGATTAGTTTGATCTAATCTGCGAATAATTAAACTATCAGAAAAAGGACGCTCGACACTTAAAAATTCTCCATCTTCATTGGCAATAGCAACGGTGGAAAGTCTGGGGATAATCTTCAACTGTTCGATATAATGTCTTTCTACTTGATTTAAGTCATAACCGTTTAAATATCCTTGTCTCAATATAGATGCGTTGGATTTAGCCACTATTCTGGGCAAATTAAAATTATTGGTGACTTTTTCTTGAATACGATCGCCAATTTTATCCGTTAATTGTTGTGCTAAAATGGAGACGGTTTTTTCTCCACTACGATAAGAAAGAAAGCCGATGATACCCACAATCGACGTAACTTGAATGGTAAACTGTAATACTAAAAGCCAATAAAGCGGAATTTTTTTGCTCATTAATATCAATTTCGATCGTGTCTTTATTATAAATCATCACGTTTAAGCTAAGACACATTTAACTTATCTTTTTTATAGTTAGTGAGGGTAATCGAAGTATGTTTTTCCATCACCCATAAACTTAAAGGCAAATTAAGATATTTTGGGGAGATGAGTAATACCAGCTAAGGCTAAAAAGCTAAGTTTTCCGTCTTCAGTGGATACATGATTCACTTTCAAAGAAATACCATCTACCGATAAACGATTTAAATTCAAAACTTTCAATGATTCGTCTAAAATAGCTTTAATCAGGATAGGAGAAAATTGTGTTCCCTGAGTACATTCTACCTCATCCATTAACAAATTTTGTCCTTGGGTACAAATACGAGGTTTAATGATTAAACAGACACTTTCGATCACTTCGTGGCGCTGCTCGATCGAATTATCCTCTAAAATCCTTAACTTTGCCTTAATCATAATGCGTCCATCGGCTAAAATACGACAATCCACCCGAAAAAACTTGACTTTAACAGGATGATCGTGACGAAAAATATTATAGTGTTGTAATTGTCGATTGAGATTATCGATATTTAAGGCAGATTCGATGTCCTTTTCATTTAAAACAATAGTAGCATTACCAGTACTAGGTTGAGTTAACTGCACATTGCCCATTAAAGCCTTAAAAGGACTAACAGCAATATTATTTAAGGTAATTTTCATTTTTTCTAACCTTAAATCTTTTTGCATGATTAACCCCGAACCATCAATATCTAAGGATTCTAACACTCCTTGAGCTAATTTTTGAGGATCAGTTTTGACTTGTACTCTTAAATGTTCAGCATTTCTAATCTGACTTTTAAAAGCCATTTCTGCAATTTTGTTAATGGTTTTTTCACCGATATTATCCCATGATTTTAAAAACATAGCTATTTATTATAAAAATTTAATTTATAGGTATTGATTAATTTAATAATGTTGTTAAGTATTGTAACATTTATTTTTTTTACCTAACTAATTTCAAACAAAAAAAAGACGGGTATAACCCGCCTTCTCGGAAAGAAAATGATTAGAAATTATTTGATGCTTACTTTTGCACCAGCTTCTTCTAACTGTTTCTTGATGGTTTCAGCTTCTTCTTTAGCAACGCCTTCTTTAACAGCTTTGGGCGCAGCTTCTACTAATTCTTTGGTTTCTTTTAAGCCTAAACCAGTGATGGTACGAACGACTTTAAGTACGTCCATTTTCTTCTCACCGAAACTTTCTAAGATAACATCAAATTCAGTTTGCTCTTCAACTTCTTCAGCCGCAGCAGCAGGGGCAGCCGCCATCATCATACCGCCAACGGGGGCAGCCGCACTTACGCCGAATACTTCTTCGATTTGTTTAACTAATTCCGATGCTTCTAAAAGGGTTAAAGTTTTTAACTCTTCAACAATATTTGCTACTTTATCAGACATGATTAAATTTGATCTCCTTTATATAAAATTCTACAATCGATCGAGCCTATTAGGCGGCTTCTTTTTGAGATTTGACTGCATCCACGGCACGAGCCAAAGATGTCGGAACTTCGTTGATACCACGGGCAACTTTGGTAGTGATAGCGTTGATAGCACCAGCAATTTGGGCAATGAGTTGCTCTTTGGTGGGTAAGTCCGCTAAGGCTTTCACCTGAGCTTCGGAGAGGGTTTGCCCTTCCATGACTCCGCCCTTTAATTCACTTTTCTTGCGCTCTTTTTGGAATGCTTGATAAGCTCTTACGGCTGTACCAATATTTTCCTCATCGGCTAAGATAAAAGCAGAAGTACCTTTTAATAATGGGTTAATGGCTTCCCAGTATTCGTTTCCTTCTACGGCTTTACTCATTAAGGTATTTTTTGTCACCTTACAGATACTGCCGTTTTCTCTTAAACGATTACGCAAGTCGGTAATGTCAGCAACACTAAGCCCCTGATAATCAACTACGATCGCCAATCGAGAATCTTCTAGTAACTGTTTAATTTCAGCTACCTCTTGTTTTTTGCTCTCAAGGGATTTAGATATTGTTCTCACCTCCTAAGGTGTTAAATTGTTGTCTAATGACAATTAAAAAAACCCTAGCCATAATCAGCACGGGGTTTTGGTTGATGTATCGAGATAATTTTTAATCATAAATCGTGACTTACCTAGAAAAAATCTAAGAATCACTTTGAATTTTTAATATCTGCATCAACCTAGGCAGGAATTATTAAGCCTTTCAGCGCCTGCTGTCTTCGGCTGTAGCCAATTTTTTATATAATTTGACTCAGGACTAACATTATAACTTATTACAGCTATTTTTGCAAGAGCTTTTGTTCCCATAAAAAAGAGCAAATTCTATGATATTTTTTGCAGTCTTGATTTTTTATCATAAATTAGTTAGAATAAAAGTTTGCTTTATATTTAGGAGAATAATAAAATATGGCAGGTTCTCAATTGAATGCCGATGTGTGGATTAGTGAATATATCACTCCCTACGATATATATGTTCATGGTATCACCAGCATTCTCGCCCACAAAAAAACCCCCTATCAAGAAATGTACGTTGTGGAAAGTGGTGTTTATGGCAAGGCTTTAGTATTAGATGGTAAATGGCAATCTTGCACGGGTGACGAGTTTTTATACCATGAGGCTTTAGTACATCCTGCTATGATAAATCATCCCAACCCTGAAAATGTCTTAATTTTAGGTGGAGGAGAAGGCGCAACCACAAGAGAGGTTTTCCGTTGGAATGCGGTTAAAAAAGCCATGATGGTGGATATTGATGGAGATGTGGTGGAAGCCTGTAAAGAATTTTTACCTGAAATGCACCAAGGTTCTTTTGACGATCCTCGTTTAGAATTAGTTATTGGTGATGCTTTTAATGTTTTAGATACCACTGAGGCTAAATGGGATATTATCATTTCTGACCTTTCTGATCCTATCGAAGAAGGTCCTTCTTTTCAATTATTTACTCAAGAATATTTCGCCCGTCTTAAAAAAGTTTTGCGAGAAAATGGCATCGTTGTAATACAAGCGGGTCCGATCGCCCCTGCTAATTTACACATTCACGGACGTTTAGTAAATACCCTTAAATCCGTGTTTAGCAATGTTCACTCTTATTTTGCCCCAACTTGTACTTATGGCTCATCATGGGGCTTTGCAATAGCCTCTGAGGCAAGTTTTGATACTCGCCCTAATCCTGAAAAAGTTGATCTTTTGTTAGAGCAAAAAACAACGGGAGATTTTCGTTCTTTTGATGGTATTAGTCTCTTAGGAATGTTACAAACTCCGGGTTATGTTAGACAATGTATTGAAAAGGAAACGGAAGTCTATACTATCACTAAACCTGCCAAATTTTTTGGGAAAGGAATAAACAATTAATAGTTGATAGTGAATAGTTTTTAATTCTTAATTCTTAATTCTCAATTCTCAATTCTCAATTCTTCATTGTGATTAATTTTCTAATCTGGAAAAGTGACTGGCGATGTCGCTTCCTGTGAAATTGGCTACCCAACCTTCTGGATTGTTAAAGAAACGAATAGCGGTAAAATGGGGATTCTCTCCCATGTCGAACCAATGACGAGTGTTAGCTGGTACACTAATTAAATCTCCTCTAGTGCATAATACCTCAAAGACTTGATTGTCTAGGTGTAAGCTAAATAATCCCTCTCCATCGACAAAAAAACGAACTTCGTCTTCACTATGAGTATGTTCATTTAAAAATTTTTCACGGAATGCTTTTTTATTGGGGTTATCTGCCGTTAAACTCACTACGTCAACGGTTAAATATCCTTCCTCGTTGATTAATTTGTCAATTTCTGATTGATAAGCGCTTAAAACTTCCTCTTGAGTTACTCCTGATGTTAAACTTTCGATCGTACGCCACTGTTCAAATCTTACACCGACTTCCCGTAATTTATGAGTAATTTTATCAATTTTGTCGGTATCAGCAACGGTGTTGCTATCAAAAATAGGGGTAACGGGGTTGTTGTCGTTAAATATTTTTAAAGTAGTCATTTTTTCCTTTGATTCGCAATAACTTCTAACTCACATTGTATTAAATATTCGATCGAAACCTTATGTCTCAATTAGAATCATAGAAACCTTATTAGATTTTACGGGAATTAATGACCTAGAAACTTGGGTTCGATCGATCGAACCCCTTAATCCTCTACAATATTAGCAATTTAATGTAAACCTTGAGCAAGACGATCGACTTGATACTGCCCATTACCTAACCTATGCCCGAATAATCTCTTAGCATCTTGATCTCCCCAAGCATCACACTCATAATGAGAATCAGGATAAGGACTTTTTATCAGTGGTTTAAAATCTAAAGATGAAGGATTATATTTATTATTATCAGGAGACTCTAAAAAATGACTTAATTGATCACATCTTTGATTAACTAATTTTATTCGATCAAAACGATTTTGTAAAGCCTTAATATTATCTTTAAACTCCTGAGAATAGACTAATTTATCACTTAAAGGCGGTAATAATTCCCGTTGATAATAACTATTTTTTGCCTGTAACCAGATTAATTACCCCCATTCAGATAAAGTAACTTCTTCCTCATTTTCCAGATAAAATAACAGAGTTTCAGGGATATTATTACACTCATTTTTTTTGACAGTAAAACCATTATCTAATTTACGAAAAACCTTTAAATTATTGCCGATAATATCCTCCGTATCAAGTTTAATCGGTAAACGGGGAATAGTTAATAATTCTGAGCTAAATTGAAAAATATAAACGCATTTATCTGCATAAAATATTCCCACACTTTGCAGAAAACCTTGAACACTTTTAAATCCTCCAGTAAAGTTAAATATTATTTCATAACCTCCCTCTCGATAACCCATTAAAGTATCATTACACCAGTTAATTAATTCAGACATTGCTAAACGAAAACTATCCCGATTATTAGTAGCTAAATCGGCAATTTTAATCACCTGTGCGGTTAACTTCTTATTCATTAACCAATCAGCTAAAATTTCTCCCACTTTCCCCCCTTGATAGGTGTCACTAACTAGAATAAAGTGAGTATCAGGAGTACCAGCTAAACTAGGAATTTGGTCATTATAATAAGTTAAAATTCCATTTAATTCCTGTTACATTAAGGCAATTAAATCACAATCATTCCCTAGAGACTTTTATGGTCGATCGAAATTTGTAGTTTATTAACTTAGAACTACATAGTTGATATATTTTTGGGCTTAATTCTAAGACTCAATGAGATATTTTTCCCCTTCCCGATATTTCTTAATCAACTGTCTTCGTCTGATATAAGGATAAGCTAAAGAACCGATTAAAGAACCACCACTAGCCAGTAAAATAAATATGACAGATGGAGAAACATTCAGAAAAAAGGTACAACCAAGACTCGCTCCCGTAATGACGGTTAAAAGTGGAAAAATAACCGATTTATTAACCTCAAATTCATTGTTAGTCAAAGCTAAATAGGTTTTATAAGCAATCCACCCCACCGCACAAGGAATCAGCGCCATAATTACAACCCCAAGCGCAAAAACTAATATCGTCAGGGCAAGTTTAATGATTAAAATAACCAAGAAAATCAGTATGCCGATGCCAATTAGTGCTCCCCCTGCCTGATCCATAAATTCTACTCCTGTTAAATTATTATCTAAAATACTTTTTTATTCCCAGATGGATTGAACACTATTTGTCACCCATCCCCAGACTTCCTGCATTACCACTAATTGGGCAGGAAGTAACAAAGAAACTGTTAATAACAAAGAAAGCCAAAAATAGGGGATATTTTTTTTGTCAATGGGGATAGGTGCGGTTTTCACTTTAACGGGAATAATATAAGGTTCATCCGTAGCATTAGAAACTAATTTTAACTCCCTTTCGTAGAGTTTTTCCGCCCTTAAATTTCCCGTATCCACCGTTACCACACATTGAACATAATTACCCTGAAATTTTGGTTGACTAATGTTAATCCAACTATGTGCATATACATCATTTTTAGTGGTAATTTGTCCTGATGAAGCAAGTTGAGGAAGTGGGGAGGTTCGATCGTGAAGTGGGGGAGTTCGATCGCACGGATGCTCAACTACAGTAAGCTCTCCGTGTAACTCCGTTTCTGGTACAGAATTACGAATCTCAATGACAAACTTTTGTTTTTCCCCTAATTTTTCAGAATCCAAGGTAATCTGATGAGGATTAACTTTAATTTCAGGCACTCGAATTACATAGAGAGGTTTAAAAGTTTCTAAGGCTAACTTCGCATTGGCAAAACGATTTTTCGGATCAGGTTCGACCATTTTTTCGAGCCATTGAATAAACTTAAAACTATATTTCGAGGCTTTATCTTTAAAATTAATCCTATTATTAGAAAAGTCAACTAAACTGCCAATATCTTGAGATTTAGTTTGAGTAATTAAACAGATTATGGTAGCACCTAAACCGTATAAATCAGAGGCTTCCGTTAACTTTTGATTGTGGATTTGTTCAGGAGGCATAAACCCCAAAGTTCCTCCTTGCATAGTGCTTAAAGCCATAGTGCTATTACCTATTCTCGCTAATCCAAAATCGATCACATAAGCATTCATCTGCTGATCTACAAGAATATTTTCTGGCTTTAAATCTCGGTGAATAATGGGAGGTATTCTTTCCTGTAAATAAACTAAAATTTCTAAAATTTGAGTAGTAATAGATTTAATATCTTCGGGGCTAAAACTACGCAATTTTGATAAAGGTTCAGCATTTTTATATTCTTGTACTAAACATAAACCATCCCCCGGATCAATTTTGTTTAAATATTGCGGAATACCTCCATGATTTAAACTCCTTAAAACATCAATTTCTCGCTCTATTTCCTTAAAACTCTCCCAACGACTATCATTAGCAAAACGAAATTGTTTAATGATGACAGGGGTATCCGTTTCAACTTCTACTGCTTTGTAGGTTATTCTTCCCCCTTGAAGGTTATTAGTCAATTCTTCAATAATCCTATAACCTTGACGGAGAAAGTTACTATAATCATTCATGCTTACAACACAAATTTGTCCATTGTAGTTGATGATAACAAATATTTGTGAATTGTGGTCAATAATATAGTGTTTCTATAACAAAATCCTCCCTAGCTTTGAAAGGGGTGAATATTCGATCGAACTGTATATCGAACTGTAATACTTTTAGTTTATGATTGATTATCCCAAAATCGACGCAATAAGCAAAATCGCTCAAATGCTTATTCTTTCGTCATATTGTGTCGATGCTTTACTCCATAAAGGTTTGAGATACCTTTTTTCCTTGCGCAAATTAGATATTTTGTGTTCTAATAACTATTAGACCTCTCCAAAAATTATAACTCCCCTATTTTATTTAATCCTCATTCCTAACTATGATTAATCAAAGATCGTTTGATAAGGTTAAAAGTTCTTTATTTTTTAACCAAGAATGGAGAATGCCCTGTTGTGAAGATTATTATTTTGGAAATATACCAAATACTATAGCAGGTTTATTTGATCTGGAACAACAAGGCAGAAAATTACCAAAGGATACACTAAATGCTTTAAAGGAGAAATATTCCACTGTAGTGTTTTTCTTTCTCGATGCTTTTGGATGGAGTTTTTTTCAACAGGCATTATCAATGGATTTACCAGCCGTAAAACGGTTTGTTAATGACGGAAATGTCTCTTTAATCACTTCCATGTTTCCCTCCACGACTGCGGTTCATGTTCACACATTTAATACTAATATTCCCCCAAGTCAAACGGGAATATATGAATGGCGAATGTATGAAAAAAGTATTGATACTCTAATTTCTCCCTTAATGTTTTCAACAGTAGAAGATATACATATCAAGGATAAAGATCATAAACGAGATACCTTAGTGACGAGAGGAATAGCTAAACCGGAAGACATCTTCACCGTTAGCCCTTATTATCGCTTTCTTCAAACAAATGGCATAACAGTATATGATTTTTGTCCTCAAGAATTTGTTAACTCTAGTTATAACACAGTGGTAACAGCCGAGATTAATCGCATCGGTTACGAGTCTTATGAAACAGGGATTAAGCATCTTTATGAAAAGGTATTTGAGAGCCGTAAACAGAAAGAGAAAGGAACTTTTATTAAATTTTATTCACCTTTATTTGATAGTGTAAGTCATGATAAAGGAGGAAATTCTCAAGAATTAAATGATGCCTTAAAATATTTTTTTACTCTACTAGAAAATGAGTTTTTTAAACCGTTATCTCAGGATAATGGAAAAGATGTAGCAATAATATTAAGTGCAGATCATGGTCATATTGATATAAATCCTAATGAAACAATATATTTAGATAAAGAAATGCCAGAAATCATTGATTATTTTGCAACCACAAACTCAGGGATACCTCTTTATCCATGTGGCTCTCGTCGGGATTTATTTCTTCATGTAAAAGAAGAATATCGACAGGAGTTAAAGAGAAAATTAAGTAAAATCTTAGAGGGAAAAGCAAAGGTTTTTTATATAGAAGAAATAATGAAACTATTTGGAGATATAGAAGTATCAAAAAGATTTGAAGAAAATGTGGGAAATCTCGTTATTTTACCCTTAGGTAATCAAGGAGTATTTTTAGCAGGAGAAAACGGAAAATATAAAAAGGGAAATATAGGAGAACATGGAGGATTATCATCGGAAGAAATGGATATACCATTTGGAGTATTAAACTTTTAATAAACAATATGGTTAATTATCAAACTATTGCAAAAGTAAGAGAAAAAGTAACAGAAATTTGCTCAGAAAAACATTTTATCCACCATAAGTGGTATATTGAATATCATCTTAATATTGTAGAAAAAATCAGCCTTCAATTATGTGAGAGATATTTTGAAGCAGACCAATTATGGGTATTATTATTAGTTTGGATGCACGATTTTGAAAAAATTGTCAGAAATGGCTCTATTTATCAAGGTACTTTAGGTAAAGAATTTCTTGAAGATTTAGATTTTTTTCCTGAAGATATAGCGTTTATCAAAATAGTAAGGTACACCTATTTCTTAATAATAATGGGTTTTAGTCTGTTCTATGTACCTCATAAATATAAGAATTGCTATATAAGTAAATTATTATTAGATATTGACATTTTTGAGCGTAAAACAGATATTAAATTAGTTGATGCCAAAATTGAGATAAAAATAGTTTCTTCTGCGGATGCGGCGGCTCATCTAATTGGACCATTTTATAGTATATTTTGGTGGGAAAATCCTAATATGAGCATCGAAAATTTAAGAAAATCTAACGGGGATAAATTAGAAAAAGATTGGAATAAAAAAGTCGTTTTACCAGAAATTAGAGACACTTATGGGAATCACTATCAATTTTTTAAGAAAAATTTTGAAATGACAATTCCATCTATTAATTAGGGGGTGCTGAAAAAGTATTTTGATGAGGGTAGGTATCAGGT